>JAADIB010000055.1 GCA_013151565.1 Chlorobiota bacterium | reverse complement strand
CAACTACTTTTACATCATTCCAGAATTCCTCGCGCAAGTTCTCTATATCATGAATAACTTGTTTAAGCCCGGCTTCGTCACGCGACATCCCGACTTTTTCAATCAGCAAATGCCCTAGCCTTTTGTGGATCTCATCAACTGTCTGCTTACCATTAATTGATAGAAGTTTATTAGTACTTTCTTCAACTAACTTTTCGGCGTCTTTGAACTCCTGCCTGTTAACATCAACCTTATCCGGTTTTTCACTGCCGAAATAATTCCCTATTGAATAAGGAACAATAAAATAACCGTCTGCCAGACCTTGCATCAAAGCGCTTGCTCCTAGACGGTTTGCACCGTGATCTGAAAAGTTAGCTTCACCGGCAACAAATAGTCCCTTAATTGTACTCATCAAATTATAATCGACCCAAAGACCACCCATTGTGTAGTGAGGCGCAGGGTATATCTGCATCGGTACTTTATACGGATTTTCACCGGTGATGTTCTCGTACATTTCAAACAGATTTCCATACTTCTCCCGAATAGAATCTTCACCGTCCCTCTTTATTGCATCTGCAAGATCAAGATACACAGCACGTCCGCCTCCAACTCCTTTCCCTTCGTCACAAGCATATTTTGCGCTTCTGGACGAAATATCGCGGGGAGCTAAATTTCCAAATGAGGGATATCGTCTTTCCAAGTAATAATCTCTTTCATCTTCGGGTATTTCCGAAGGAGGTCTATTATCGCCCGGTTTGTTCGGAACCCATATTCTGCCGTCGTTTCTCAAGCTCTCACTCATCAAGACCAGCTTTGATTGACCTTCGCCATGAACCGGCAGACAAGTAGGATGTATCTGAGTATAACAAGGATTTGCAAAAGCAGCGCCTCTTTTATGCGCTCTCCATGCAGCGGTTGCATTAGAGTTCATAGCGCTTGTTGATAAGAAGAATACATTTGAGTACCCTCCTGTTGCAAGGACAACCGCTTGAGCGGCGTAACTTTCAATCTCGCCGGTAAGCAGATTTCTTACCGTTATACCTTTTGCCGCTCCATCAACAATTACAAGATCAAGCATTTCACGGCGATGATACATCTGTACGTTACCGAGTTTTATTTGTCTGTTGAGCGAACTATATGCCCCAAGCAATAACTGCTGTCCGGTTTCTCCTCGCGCATAAAAAGTTCTAGAAACTTGTGCGCCGCCGAAAGAACGATTAGCAAGTGTGCCCCCGTATTCACGGGCGAAAGGAACACCTTGCGCTACACATTGATCAATTATATTATTGCTTACTTCGGCTAATCTATAAGTGTTTGCTTCACGTGAGCGGAAGTCACCGCCCTTAAGTGTATCATAGAATAATCTATAAACCGAATCACCATCATTCTGATAATCCTTTGCAGCATTTATTCCACCCTGCGCGGCAATTGAATGAGCTCTTCTGCTGGAATCGTGATAAGTAAAAGATTTAACCTTATAACCTAACTCACCTAATGTTGCAGCGGCACCAGCACCAGCTAAACCGGTACCAACAACAATAACATCAAATTTTCTTTTGTTTGCAGGATTAACCAGTTTCATATGAAATTTATGGTTAGTCCATTTTTCTGAGATGTTACCTTCTGGCACTTTTGATTCTAATTTAACCATTAGTTACCTCCCATTGAAAGAATATAAAAATAAATCGGTATCGAAGAAAATCCGATCGCATAGACAAGTGATATCAATGTTCCAATCGCTTTTACCAGAGGAGTGTATTTCTTATGTTCCCATCCGAAAGTTTGAAACGCACTTTGAAATCCATGATTAAGATGAAACCCTAATGTTATCATGGTAATAACATAAATTATAACATTACCAATAGAAGAAAACAATACTACTATTACATCGTAATACTCGTGAGTTCCGCCCATACCAAAATTATATTGTACCCACAAAGTAGAAAGATGAGTAATAAGAAAAATTAGGATAATTGCACCTGTGTAAGGCATTGTTCTTGAGTAAAATGTACTATTCTCTTTTGAAGCATTAATAGCATACTTATTCCGAGCAAACATATTCGGTTTTGTCTGCCAATTTTCCCACCAGAGTTTAATGCCATTATAAATATGGTATACAAAAAGTAAAAGTAAAATGATTTCAGCAACCCTTACCAGCGGCTTAACCGCATCCAGACTGCCTACCAACGTGTTAAACCCTTCCTTACCGAAGAATAGAAAAGAATTATTGACTAAGTGAACCGACAAAAAGAGTATTAAACTCAGTCCGGTTAATGCCATAATAAATTTCTTTCCGATGGAAGAACTTAAGCTTTTCGAAAGCCAACCCATTAATTTCCTCCTTTATTTTTAGTAGTCTGTAATCGTTTTAGAGGTTTATATAATAGTAAATTCATTTAATTTATATGAACTGAATTAAGATGTTATTATTCTGTTTGTCAAATTAAATTAAATAGGAATGAAATACAAAATATTTTATTTGCTTTTTGTATAACAATAACTGATTTTTATGTTTTTACCCGATTCGATCTTTTAGTAATTCTGTTTCATTTGTTTCAGCAGAAGACGAAGTGTTTCACTGGAATTGGTTTTTTCAATCAATATTTTTTACTCGATTAATTTTTTTTTCATAAGAATTAATCTTTTTTAGACTAAAACGAATATATAATAATATATAAATTTACTATTGAATAATTACTTAAAAATTGGCATTTTATTTGCAACAATTATTTTAATTAAACATTACATAACAAATTAGCAGGTGGCAGCATGAAAAAACTATTTGGCATTTCTCTAATAACGGTTATTACACTCTTTTTCACTTTTTCTAATTATTCAATCGTCTTAGCCGGAGATAGTCCTCATTTTGTCGGTGTAAAAACTTGCGGTATGTGTCATAAAAAAGATGCAAAAGGTAACCAACTTAAAGTTTGGAAAGGCAGCAAACATGCAAAGGCTTACAAAACATTACAGACAGCCGAAGCGGATAAAATTGCAAAGGATAAAGGCTTTAAAACAAAAGCAGTTGAAACACCCGAGTGCCTTTCCTGTCATACGGTTGCTTCCAATGTTGACGCTTCATTAAAAGGGAAGAAATTCAAAATTGAAGATGGCGTTCAGTGCGAAGCATGCCACGGTGCAGGCAGCAAATATAAAAAGAAAAGCATAATGAAAGATCATGCTAAAGCTGTTGCCGCCGGACTTACAGACTTTAAAGATAAAGCTACGATCCAGAAAAAATGCGAGACTTGTCACAATAAAAAAAGTCCAAGTTATAAGAAATTTGATTTTAAAAAAATGTGGAAAGAGATAGCTCACAATATCCCGAAAAAATAAAGTAATCTATTAGGCTGAAAATGAAAACTAAGTTTTTAGTAATTGTAGTCATATTATTGTTTCAAACTTTTGTTGCAGCTCAAAATTTTAATGGTAGGATTTCTTCATCGGTTTATTCATTTGAACGACATGACATAACGGAATCCTACCAATATCTTCGCACATTCCAATCCTTAATGCTGAACGCCAATTATGGTAAATTCTCTATAAAGACAAGAGTGAATTATGAAGCTGATGTCGCTCAAAAATTGGTAAATGATCCGCGCGTTCGTTTTTATAATTTGTATCTCGAAGGAAGAAATCTTTTTGACTTTTTATCATTTAAGGTCGGAAGGGTCTCTCTGTTTAATAATGTTTCGAGCGGTACTTATGACGGCGGTGACATAAAATTCAAGTACAAAGGATATAACCTTCATCTATTCTACGGCGGTAACGTACCGGCTTATCAGAAATTTGAAATCACGAATGATTGGAAGAATAATTATATTTTCAGTGGAAAGTTAGATATAACTGCTGTTGAAAATTTTAGGTTTGCACTGAGCTATGTTGATAAGAACTACACCTTTGCCGGTTATGAAACAATAAGGCTGGATGAAAATCTAAATCCGATACAGTATTTAATCCGGAATCATTCAAACCAGTATAAGTTTGCATCCGGTGAGATTTCCTACAGATCACCAAAAGTGTTTAATCTCAATGCACGCTATGATTATGATTTGAATTTCAGTACAACATCAAGAGTTGAATTCAGCGGAAGATACGATAATGTTAAAGATTGGGGTTTCTCTTTATACTATAATTACCGGGCGCCTAAGATAAGATATAACTCTATCTTTGCTGTCTTTGATTTTGCAAATACTCATGAGATTGAAGGCGGTGCTGAATATAAAATCAATTCCTCCCTTACTGTTGTTGGAAAATTCGGAGATGTTATTTACAAAGATGATAATTCTCAAAGATTCACAATCGGTTTGAATTCAACCTTAGGCAGTATAAGTTACAGAAAGACTTTCGGATATGCCGGCGAGTTGGATGCAATTTCATTATACACAGCCAGAACCTTTTTTGAGGGACTTCTGACTCCATCTATCGGGCTGGGTTATACGAGTTACAAATTGTCTGCTGAATCAGAGACGAGTAAAATTATTTCATTACTCGCAGGTTTTAATGTTCGACCCTTTAAGGTGCTGTCGTTTGATCTACAAGGTCAGTTCTTTAATAATAAAATCTATAAGAATGATTATCGGCTGTTATTCAAACTTAATTACTGGTTTAACGTGAACATATAATAGAGCTGAAATGAAAACAAAATACTTTTACATATTGCTTTTTATTGCTGGAATTGTTTATCTGAGCGTTACGGCATTCATGTCTGATACTGAAATTCAAGATTCATCACACGCAAGTTTGATTAAATTCACGCATAAAACTCATATTGAAAATGATATCGATTGCGAAACATGCCATACTGCCGTGGAAAGTAGTACATCCTTAAATGATAAACTTACTCCTACAATGGAAGCATGCAGTGATTGCCATGATGTTGAGGATGATGATACGTGTGAAGATTGCCATTATGAAAATGTTTACGAACCGATACCGGTAGTTAAATCATCAATTTATTTCAATCATAAGTTACACATAGATGAACAATCGTTGGAATGTACATCGTGTCATAAAGGTTTAGATAAAGTTGATTATGCATTTGAATCACCCACATTATTCCCCCAAATGGGTGATTGTTATCAATGTCATGATAATACAACAAAAGCGACAAATGTGTGTGAGCAGTGCCACGTTTCAACTGCAAATTTAATTCCCGAAAATCATAAGCAAGTTAATTTTACTAAAGAACATAAAATAATGTCTCTGGAAGCAGACGCCAATTGTGTAATGTGTCATGACAATAACTTCTGCGAATCTTGTCATGTCGGAACTATTATGATAGACGAAACCAATACTGCTGATAATTTTTATACACCGTATTCTCCTCATAGACTGATTGATAATACGAATGTACAGCAGATATCTCTAGTGCATGATTTAAATTACCAATACAATCATGGAATTGATGCTAGAGGGAAAACATCAGAATGTGCGACATGTCATCAGACTGAAACGTTCTGTGCAGAATGTCATAACAGTGAAGGCTCGGGTGATTTTGCATTAGAGGGATTTGTTCCCGCATCACATACACAGCCTAATTTTACTACATTGGGTGTCGGCAGCGGCGGCGGCGTTCATGCCGAGATTGCCAGAAGAGATATTGAAAGTTGTGCTGCATGCCATGACACACAAGGCGCAGATCCGAATTGTATATTGTGCCACACCGATAGTGACGGCATAAAAGGAACGAATCCTAAAACACATGTTACTGGATACTTACATAATGAAGAAGGTGATTGGCACGGAGATTTCGGAGCAGTTTGTTATAACTGTCATACGGATGCCGGAGCGCTTTCGCAAATTCCAGGACAAGGTTTCTGCGGATATTGCCATGGCAGTAAAGTAAATTGAGGAATACTGAACAAAATGAATTAAGTTTTAGTTTTTATTACCGAATGTATTCATACTAAATTTAATGTTCAGGATGCAATTTATAATAAAAAATTATTAAGAGTATATACAAAATTAACACTGTGAATTTGAAGGTATAAAATGAAATTAGTCTCAATAATTTGGATAGTTTTCATCTCCCTTTTTTTATCAATTGGCTGCAGCGAAGTAAATGATAATATTGTGCCGCCTCCAACCATTGGTGTTCATCCCGAAGGATTTGGTGATGCATCTTCTCCAAATTTCCATAAATTTGTTTTTAGAGAAAACGACTGGAGTTTTAATTTACGTGAATGCCAACAATGTCATGCTGCCGACTACAAAGGAGGAACGACGGGTCAAAGTTGTTTAGGATGTCATACAGAACCCGCCGGACCAGAAGCATGCAACACTTGTCATGGCGATTTTGCAAATCCGGAGCATATTGCCCCGCCAGTTGATCTTGAAGATAATTCTGAAGTCAGTGCCAGAGGTGTCGGCGCCCATTTCACACATGTTTACGATACTACTAGTGTTAGCGTTAATTATGGGTGCTTTGAATGTCATAAAAAAGAAACAGTTGGGAATGATCTCTTTGTTCATGAACATATTGCCCCCCCGCCTGCTAAAATGGAATTTGGGGAATTTGCTCATCCGGATAGTTTAGATGTTACACCTGAGTTCAATAGTGATTTGACATGTACAAACACGTATTGCCACGGTGCTTTTAAATTTGGAGATATCCAAGGCAATAGTTATAATCCGCTTTGGAATAGTACTACGGGAAAAGAAGGAGCATGCGGTACTTGTCATGGAGAAATTGATGCCGAAGGAAATTTAGTGACTCCGAGACCAACCGGTCATTCCGGAACATGGACAATTGAGCAGTGTACTTTTTGTCATTCTACAGTTGTTGATGCCGAAGGAAATATTATCGATAAACTAAAACACATAAACAAACAAGCAGATTTTTAGATTTTTTCTTTTATCTAATTTATCAGAAAACCCAATCCAATATATTATGGTTGGGTTTTATTTTAATAATATTTAACTTAAGTTATATTGAATAGATTTAACGCATTTTTTCAGACTTATTGTGATTACCGTCAAATCATTTCAAATCCAATTGCTTTATAATTAAAAAACGATTAAATTACTATTTAACAAGATAAGTGTCTCATATTTAATTAAAAATGAAACGAATAATATTACTAAATATATATCTAATTCTATCCATCATCACTGTATCAGCGCAGGATAAAGATGGAGACCATTTTTCTGTTGAATGGATAAAGAACTTCAGTAGGGAAAAAGATGTTAAAACCGAGGAAGGAATATTTTCTCAATTTTTAAATTTAGTTGCCGGCGTAACTGAAGAAAAGCTTGTTAAACCTTTTAACCTGGTAAAATATGATGAAGATTCATACTTTGTTCTTGACCAAGGAAGATTCACTCCCCTACTTGTAACTAATGATGGTTTTGAAGTTGTACAAAATGATGAATATAAAGTTTTTCCTTCGCTTGTTGGTGTCTGCAAATTTAAAAAAAACAAAATACTTTTCACAGATTCGAAATTATCAAAAATTTTCGTTTATGATATTGAAGAAGAAGAACTTAATACTTTTCCATTATCTCAAAAATTAGAAAAACCAACAGGGATTGTTTATGATAAAATTTCGGGACTTATTTATATTAGCGAAACTGCAAATCATAGAGTTGTAGTTTTTGATGACAAGGGAAATTTTTTAAGAACTATTGGTGAGCGAGGTGAAGAAGAAGGTAATTTTAATTTTCCTACGTTTTTAACTTTGGATAAGAATGAAAACCTTCTTGTTGTTGATGCAATGAATTTTCGAATTCAGGTTTTTAATAAGGATGGTAATTATTTAAGATCTTTTGGTGAAGCAGGTGATGCAACAGGATACTTTAACCGACCAAAAGGAATTGCAGTTGATTCATATAATCATATTTATTTAGTTGATGCACTATTTCATACTGTTCAGATATTTGATTCCGAAGGGAATTTTTTATACAATTTTGGTGGAATGGGACAACTTAATTCAAGATTTTGGCTACCAACTGGCATAATGATTGATAAAGATAATAACATATATATAGCTGATTCTTACAATTCAAGGATTCAAGTGTTTAGGTTGATAGATGATAAAAAATAATATTTTATTTTATATTGTACCAGTTTTACTGATTTTTAGTTCAAATATTCAAGGGCAGAATCTTGCTTCAACTGTACATAATCTTTCGGTTTCCGGACCGGGAAATGTTAAAGCTACTAGCGAATCAGAATTATGCGTTTTTTGCCACACTCCCCATAATAGTAGTCCTAGGGCACCACTATGGAATAAAAGTGATCCCGGTGTTAGTTATACTTTATATAATAGCTCAACTTCCGAAGCTACAATCGGGCAGCCGGATGGTGCATCAATCTTATGTCTTTCCTGTCACGATGGTACAATCGCATTAGGTTCTGTTCTAAGTAGAACTTCTGACATTGGATTTAACAACGGTGTGACAACTATGCCAATTGGTCCGACTAACTTATCAACAGATCTTTCTGACGATCATCCTATTTCGTTTATATATAATTCAGCATTGACTTTAAGTGACGGACAATTGCACGATCCATCTTCACTTCCACCAAGTATAACTTTAGAGAATGGGAAATTACAATGTATTAGCTGTCATGACCCGCATAAAAATGATTTCACTAATTTTTTAGTCGAGGATAATAAATACTCTAACCTATGCATCGCTTGTCACGATAGAACTAATTGGAATACTTCAAGTCATGAAATTTCTACAGCTACTTGGAACGGAAGCGGGGTTGATCCTTGGCCGCGATCATCTTATACTACCGTAGCTGAAAACGCTTGTGAGAATTGTCATAACCCACATAACGCATCAGGTACTACACGCTTATTAAATTACAGTAAGGATGAAGACAACTGTATTGTTTGTCACAATGGAAATGTTGCATCTCAAAATATTCAGAGCCAGTTAATAAAACCATATAGGCATAATGTTTATTTATACGATCAATTACATGACCCTACTGAGAACGGTGCTGTTACAACAAAGCATGTAGAATGTCAGGATTGCCATGAGCCTCATCAGGCTAATGATGATGCAGCTTCTGCTCCCCTTGCTTCCGGTCTGATAAGGGGTGTGAAAGGTGTTAATACAGTAGGAAATAGTATTGATCCAATTCAATATCAATACGAATTATGTTATAAATGCCATGCCGATAGCCCTGATAAGCCTGGCAGCCCTACTTCAAGACAGATTGAACAGGATAACGTCCGACTTGAATTTGATGTTAATAATCCTTCTTATCATCCAATTGAAGCGGCAGGTGTAAATTCAAATGTAAGAAGTCTGATTTCACCTCTTACTGAGGCAAGTATAATTTACTGTACAGATTGTCACGCAAGTGACGGTACTGGCTCTCCCAAAGGACCACATGGTTCAATATATCCCCAGATTTTAAAATTTGAATATGTACGAGTTGATGGGACCAATGAATCATACCAAAATTATGAATTGTGTTATCAGTGCCATGATAGGAGTCAGATAATTAATGGCATGAGTCGTTTTGTTAGAAAAGTGCATCGAAAACATATCGTTGGTGAAGATATTTCATGTAACTCCTGCCATGACCCGCATGGAATAAGCAGTTCACAAGGAAACAGCACTAATAATACTCACTTGATTAACTTTAATATATCAGTAGTATCATCAGTAAACGGGCGCTTAGAGTTTGTTGACAGAGGTAGTTATAGAGGAAGTTGTTATTTAAAATGCCACGGAGAAACTCATAATCCTAAAAGTTATTGAGATAAATAATAAAATGATATTGAAGAATTATAGATGAATCGCAAGAACAAATTAAATAAAAGAAGCAGGTTCCTCGATCTTCGATATTTTTTACTTTTTTCATTTTTAATCTCACTGATAATTTCAATTTTTGATTCCTTAATTAACTATTTAATATTTTCTGATGAAGAATTAGGGGCTCTTATAATCCCACCGGTATCCTCCCATTACTTTTTTAATAAAATAATGATAATCGCAACTTTCATGCTCTTTGGTACTATATTGTACTATTTTCTTAGGAAGCGATTCTCTGATGAACAGTCAATAATTGAGAGTGAACTGCGTTTCAAAACGGTTGCTAATTATACAAAAGATTGGGAGTACTGGATATCTCATGAAAAAAAGATAAATTTTATTTCGCCTTCCTGTGAAATAATTACGGGTTATTCACAACAGGAGTTTTATGATAATCCTGAATTAATTGACAAGATTATTTATCAGGATGATAAGGACTTATTTCTTACTCATGAAACTAAGGCGTTATCAGGAAATGAAGTCGAATCCATTGAATTCAGGATAGTAACTAAAGAAAATCAAATCATGTGGATTGATCATTCATGTCAATCTGTATTTGACACTAGGGATAAATATATTGGGCATAGAGTATCCAATAGAAATATTTCATCTCGTAAAGAAGTAGAAGAAAAACTGATCGAGACTACTAAAAGATTAGAAGAAAGCAATAAATTACTTAAAGAAGAAGTTGATCTAAGCTATTTGGAACTTGAAGCAATAATTTCACAATCCCCGTATGCTAAAGCAATATTTAATAAAAATGGAAACACTATAAAAATAAACAATACTTGGGTAAATTTATTTAAAGAGGATTCTCTGCTTAATAATTTATTAGAACTAACCAACATGCTTGATGATGAATTAAGTAATAATGTATTAAGAATTTTAAAGGATGGAGGATTCTTTAAATCCGACCCGATCTACTTTGAACAATTAGATAAAGTGTTGCAACTGACTGTTTATGATATTAAAAATTTAAATGGTGATACAGAAAAAATCGTTTGTAATTATGAAGATATCACAGACCAGATTCAAAGATTAGATACAGACAAAGAACTTGAATTGCAGAGAATCGTTTCTAAAAAAATGTTTGCATTTATTGAAGATGAAAGAAAACGTATTTCAAAGGAACTTCATGATCAAATTGGTCAGAAGTTAATGCTGATCAAATTGAATATTGAACTACTGAAAGATAGTTCACCTAAAACAACTGAGAAAATTGATAAGACTATCAAATTACTTTTAAATACCAACAAAGAAATTAAAGACATTATATACTCCCTACATCCAGCAGAACTGGAGAACTACGGTTTAATAGCTGCACTCGATTCAATGATTCATCAATGTTCCAGTACCGGTTGTTACAAAGCGTCAATCAATGTTTATGGAGAATATTCCCCGATGGGAAAAAATACTGAATTAGCAATTTATAGAATTTGTCAGGAGGTAATCAACAATATTACAAAACATTCGAAAGCCACTGAAGTAAAACTTGAATTCCACTTTCAACAAGATAAATTTATTGCTATAATAACTGATAATGGTATAGGATTCAATGTTCATGATTATCAGCTGCAGACCAATAGTCTAAGAAGTTTTGGATTGATATCTATACAGGAGAGAGCTAAAATTTTAAATGGCTTTTTGGAATTCGAATCCAAAATCAATGAAGGGACGAAAGTTTATTTTCAGATTCCTTTAAAGGAGAAAACTAATGGCAAAAATTAAAGTACTTCTTGTTGACGACCACAAAATGGTTAGGGAAGGCATTAAATCTGTAATCAATGCTCATGATGATATGACTGTGATAGGGGAAGCAAGCAACGGCGAAGAAGCAATTAAAAAAGTAGAAGAACTAAAACCCCACGTAGTTGTGATGGATATAAACATGCCGGGGATAAATGGAATAGAAGCCGCGAAAAAAATAAAAGAATTGAGAGAGGAAATTAGAATATTAATGCTTACAATGATTGACAATGAAAAATTCATCATTGATGCAATCTCCAGCGGAGCAGATGGATATCTCTATAAAGACGCTGATATTTCCGAGTTGCTTAAAGCTATAAGAAAATTAGCCGAAGGTGAGGAGTATTTGAATAAAGAGATAACCGAAAAAATATTGCATTATGTTTCCGGTAGAAACTTAACATCGCATAGTATTGGTAAAGTTTCACCTCCCCCCCTTACACCAAGAGAAGTTGAAATTGTCGGTCTTATATCAAAAGGTCTCACAAGTAAAGTAGTAGCCGAAAAATTATTCATCAGCGAATTTACGGTTATAAAACACCGTAAGAATATTATAAAAAAATTAAATGTAAAAAACTTCACAGAGGTTGTAAGTTACGCTATCTCTAACGGGATCATCTAAAGCTATTCTTTTTCTTTTAAGAAATGTTTGTGTTTTAGAATATTGCGGGAAGAATCTTTTCTGTAAAATTAAAGTTGTTCCAGATTATATATATCATTGGCAATTTTTCAGCCGGAATCTTTATCTATCAAATAAAATTCCTCTAAATGGTATACTGTATAAAAGCATCACAGAATGAAATCTGTTTTTATTATTCTTGAACATTTTGATACATAGTCTCACTCTAATACGACAATGCTGTCAATTAAACCGCAAAACATTTGATTTTTACAAATTAATTTGGCATTTCATTTGCATTATTTATAACTGTAAAGTAATTAGCGCGTAACAAATGTTCTTAAAATTAATGTAAATAAAAATGATGAAATGAACGGAAATTTAGATGTTATTTTGAATGGTTCTGTCTACTTTTATCATACCCCTTTTGGGGTACTTTCTATATAGCCCTTTTGGGGTACTTTAAAATAGACATTGATGGAGTATTTTCTATCTGGAGATATTTATATATAATAGTATTAGAAAATAAAATAACTCTTGTAACCAATACATTTTATTTGGATTACAACTAGTACTTAAGGTTATTTTAATTAAACAACTTTAATAAAATAGGAGAAGTAAAAATGAAAAAGCTAATCGCAATTATGGTTGTGTTCTTCTTTGCTGGTACCAGCTTTGCGCAAAACATTGCGGGATCAGCACATGATTTTTCAACGGAGAACTGGAATAATACCGGTGAAATTTGCGTAACATGTCACACACCTCATCAAGCTGATATTTCTGTTAGTGATGCTCCACTTTGGAATCACGAAGTAACAACCGCTACATTTACTCCTTACACTAGTGGCACACTTGATGCAACAGTTGCCCAACCAAATGGTTCATCTAAGCTATGCTTAAGTTGCCACGATGGTACTGTAGCTGTCGATAACTTTGGTGGTAGAACTAACGGAAATGAATTTGTTACTGGAGATCACAAAATCGGTACAGATCTACGTAACGATCACCCGGTTTCTTTCATTTATGATGCATCTTTAGCAACTACTGACGATGGTTTATTTAATCCAACAACAACAAATTCCGGTTTAGGCAGTACAATAAAAGCAGATATGTTGATTAGTGATAAATTACAATGTGCATCATGCCATGATGTTCATAATGGTTCAGGTGTAGCAGATTTATTAGTTAAATCTAATGCAGCTAGTGCATTATGTTTAACATGCCATAATAAATAATAAGTAAGGAATAATCTTTTAAAAACTTCTAAGCAACCTTTTGTTGCTTAGAAGTTTTTTTTTGCCGTTTAAATGTTTTTAAAAATCTAATTGTAGTTTATATTCAATACGGTATGATTTTTGATTTATTATAAATGATTAAGACTTTGGAAATTAAAACCCTCAAGGTTTTTAAGTATTTAAAAAGCATTACTGATCTCAATATAATCTATTTGTTTTGATTTATTGATCAGCTGCTAAAAACCTTGGAGGTTTTGTTAGCAACTTAATTTTTATAAAGGCTTTGCATAATTTCTTTTCTTCGAGGTACGGCAATCTCTCACATTTTCGTAGATTGCTTCTCTGCCTACCGACGGATCGCAAAGACGTAAACTTTGTTTTTGTAGAGGTTATGCAATGGATTCCGCTTAAAGATTGCAGGAATGACGTAGGATGTGAAGATTGAATATAAAAATCTACAAGGTTTTTCGATAATATGACTGTTAATTTATTAAATGTTGCAATAATCGTATTACTCAATCAATTGGTTAACCTTGGGGGTTTCCAGATATTAAAAAAGGTTTTTTTTTATTTGTTAAATATTCAATAGATTAATAATAGACAAATTACACTTTTATTAACAAAAGTATGGTTCAATTTATGACTGCTCATATGGTAAAATGTTTCGGCTTTTTAATACTCTTCCTACTATTATTTACTAGTTGTTCTACGGATGTCACAAAGCAGACCTCTGAGGTTATTATTTATCCAGCTCCTCCAGATACAGCACGAATTCAATATCTAACAAAATTCAGCAACTCGCTTGATGTTACTGGGAAACAATCTTCTTTTATGGAATATGTTGCTGGTGAAGAAGGGGGTAATCCGATAATAAAGCCTTATGGTATAAAAATATATAAAGGAAAAATTTATATATGCGATACAATACTTGGAGGTTTGGAAATCATTGATTTAAATGAACATACTTTTGAGTATTTTCAACCGAAAGGTTTCGGTACAATTAAAAAGCCAATTAATGTAGATATAGATAACAACGGTAATATCTATGTGGCTGATGCTGAAAGAAGAGAAGTGGTTGTTTTTGATAATGACCTAAATTATATAAATAGCTTTGGGAACCCTGCAGAATTAAAACCTACTGATGTTTTTTTCTACGATAATAAACTGTTTGTATCTAACATGCTGAAACACAGAATTGAAGTTTATGATACCGGTAATTATGATCACCTTTATAATCTTCCTGATTCAAATTACCAACAAGGAGACCCCGGATTTCTTAATTCACCTATCAATATCTGTGTCGCTAATAATATATTGTACGTAAGTGATTTCGGAGCTTTTAAAATAAAAGAATTCACCCTCAAAGGTGAATTTATTGATAGTGTGGGAAGTTACGGAAAAGGACTCGGTCAGTTTGTAAGACCGAAAGGAATTGCAGTTGATAAAGAGGGCAAGCTTTACGTAGTAGATGCTGGTTTTGAGAATGTTCAGATCTTTGATAAAAAGGGAAATTTATTAATGTTCTTCGGAGGGACATACAATGGTCCGGGTGGTATGTGGCTGCCGGCAAAAGTAATTATTGATTATGATAATCTTAAATACTTTCAAAAATATGTGGATGATCGTTTTAATTTGAAATATTTGATCTTTGTGACCAACCAGTATGGACCAGATAAAATCAATGTTTACGGATATGTAGAATATAAGAAATAATAATGGCTACTTCGTTAAATAGAAAAATTGCTGCATTGCTTATTGGTCTTGCATTCTTAATTTCTGCATGCAGCAGTTCAAACTATGATATTCTTTCTTTCTTCTTTGACGGGGTACCTAATCCTAATAAACAAGAAATAGAGATTAAAAATAACAATCTAGATTCTTCAAAAGTTAAAATGAGGGAAGACATTTTGAAGAGCGCAAATTCAAAGCTAGTATTTCATGGTCCGTATCGTGCAAAATTGTGTAGTGATTGTCATAATGTAGATCAAGGCTTCAAACTTATAAAAAAACAACCCAAATTATGTTATCAATGCCATGACAACTTTCAAAAAGAAGCAAAATTTATACACGGTCCGGTTGCCGCAGGTTACTGTACGAAATGCCATCATCCACATCGAAGTAAAAACAAAAACTTACTTCTTGAAACCGGACAAAAATTATGTTTTAAATGTCATACAGAAAACGATATTAAAGCAAATGAAGATCATCCTGATATTGAAAGTGAAAATTGCATTAATTGTCATGATCCGCATGGTAATGATGAACAATATTTTTTACGATTATGACCTTAATGGATACATCAAAATATCGAAAAATAATTTTCAGCATTTACTTTGCCGTGCTATTTTTTACTACGATGTTATTTACAACAGAAATATATCCGCGCGGTATTGGTAGTCAGAATGAATATTCATTTTGGAACTTAAACTACATCCGTGGTTACATCGGTTTGGAAAGTAATTATTATTACTTAAACACGACACTTAGAACCGGATTTAATGAAGTACAAAAGAGTTCTCAATTCAACGGGTCATTTTCGTTGGATACTAAAAGCAGTATAGTGCATCCGAATTTTCTTGAATTAGAGTTAAATGCATTATTCAGACCAGGTACACGAAATGATAATTTTATTGTAGCCCCCGACCAAGCTGCTGTTACTACGGCAGAGAAAGTTGGTTTTAGGACTTATTTATTTAAGCAAAGACCATTGAACGCTAGTTTTTATTTTAACTACGATCATTCTTTTGTACGTAGAGATTTTGCAACAAATATTGAAAATTTTAGAAAAAATGTTGGGGCTTTTGTTTATTTTAGAAGCTATTTTGCAAACTTCAATTTCAATTATAATTATGATGACTGGCTTCAGGACGAACTGGATCTAAAGCGATTTTATGCTTCCAAGATTCACAATTTCAAAACTGATATTACACAATCATTCGGTAAAAATTACTATAACAAATTAACTTTGAGTTACGGCGATTTTTTCAGAAAATATTCATTTAATGATTTAATAATTGCAAACAAAGTATTTGATGCCAATTTAAACACAAAATTCATGCTAGAAATGTTTGTTCCGGTACGGTACTATTCTCTTATCTTATACAACAAACAAGTCGGTTATGATAACAGAAATAAATTCGATGTTAATCAATCTCTCTTTACGCAACTTCCTTATAATTTTAAGTTTAATGCCAGTTATAATTATAATTACTTGAAAGTTAATCTGTTTACATCAGACCTCAACAAGGTAAATTTTGGACTAAATAATCAATTATATAACAGTTTGAATACTTTTATAAATTTTGAATTTACTAAGTATAAACAGCATTTATATGATGAAAAAACTAATCGGTTTGAAGTTGGTTTTAATTATACAAAAAATATTCCGTTCGGAAATTTCGAATTATCGTACAGTTATTCACAGTACAAGAGATCAACCGAGAGTAATACAAATGTGAATGTGGTATATAGTGAATCTCATAAATTAACTGATGGTGAAATTGAACTACTTAATAACCCAAATGTATTTAGAAATACAATTATAGTTACTGATGAGAAAAACATAATTGTATTTCAAGAAGGATTCGACTACGAGATAATTGACCATAGTGAATTTTTAGAGATCAGAAGATTACCAGGCGGGCAAATACCAAACAACGGAATAGTACTTGTCGATTACAGTTTTATGATAGATAATTCATACAAATTTACTTCGCCGAATCATCATTTCTCAATTGGGTTAAATTTATTCAGTAACTTCATTCAGTTTTCTTATTCCGGAGTTGAAGTTAATTACAATAATGTAGAAAATGTTAGATATATAATATTGAAATGGGTTTCGCAGAGAATTTTATCTTTAACACTCAACTATGCCGGGCTTAAAACCGGCATGGAATTCAATTCTTTCAAGAGCAACATAGTACCTTACGAATCCGTGCGATATTTTGGTCAATATGATTATTTGCTGGAGGAAACTACGTTGTTTTCATTAATAGTAAATTATAAAACTTTATATTTAACACAACAATTTCAAAGACAAAATTTCGCAGATGTTGTCGGGAGAATAATGTTTTACTTAAGCAGACAGTCTAAGTTGTTGGTTGAAGGAAGCTACAGATTCCAAGAAGGTATTGGTATTGATCTTAACTTACTTAAATTTAAAACAGAGTACCAATTAAGTTTTCGTGCTACACAAATTGCCATTGGCGTTGAACTTTACGATAGAACATATATACAAGAAACAAGACAATACATGAACGGATATATATCATTACAACGAAACTTCTAACGAGGAATACAAATGAAACTTCAAATTATTCTTGTTATTCTATTGACCATTATCGCTTATCCTCTGAAAGCACAAAGCGAACAAAACTGCCTGTCAGCTGGGTGTCACGATACTTTTATGAAAGCGAAAAATATCCATCCAGCACTTGAGGATGGATGCGAATCATGCCACGATCAAATTTCTCAAAACCATCCTAAAGGGAAAGGAAATGAATTCAAACTGACTGAAGATAAAAGCGAATTATGTTTTGACTGTCACGATGAACCTGACGAAAAATTAATGACACACGAAGCATTTGCCGGCGGTGAATGCATTTCTTGTCACTCTCCGCATAGTTCAAATAATCCATCATTATTGAAGTCGGGAAATGTTGGTGAGTTATGTGCTAAATGCCACGATGTTATTAACAAAGAGAATATGGTTAAGCATGGTCCAGCAGTAAGCGGTCAATGTAATGTTTGCCATGAGCCGCATCAATCGGCAAACACAGCCTTACTGAAAGAAGAACCCCCACAGCTCTGTTTCAACTGTCACGAAAGTAATAAGGAGATGTTAAAACTCCCTACCGTTCATGGCGCATACGAAGGGAGCTGCACCGAATGTCACAATCCCCATGATTCAAAGTATGAATTTCTTGTAAAGGAAGCGATACCAAATCTTTGCTTGGAATGTCACGATGATATGGGAGAAGAATTTAAGAGTGCAAAAGTTGTCCATAAAATTATTAACCAGGATAAAAGCTGTACTTCATGCCATTCGCCCCATGCTTCGAAAACTGAAACATTATTACTAAAAGAAGGTAAAGACCTTTGTTTTTCATGTCATAATAAAGAATATAAAGACGAAGATAGAACGCTAGCAAACATCTATAAAATAGTAACAGAATCAAAATATCCACATGAAGCAGTAGCAGATGGGGATTGTACCGATTGTCATTTTCCACATTCATCAAATAATTTTTATTTGCTGAATTCAAAATTTCCATTTGGTAATTATGTAAAAGGCGCCGACCCGAAAAATTTTAGTCTTTGTTTTGAGTGTCATGAAAGTGATGCACTAAAATTAGAAAAAACAACCTCAGCAACAAATTTTAGGAATGGAAACATTAATTTGCACTATCTCCATATCTCTAAAAATAAAGGCAGAAATTGTACTTTGTGTCATAATATTCACGGTTCTAACAATCCACATATTATAGCTGATAAGGTGCAATTTGGTAAATGGCAAATGCCGTTAAATTATAAAGCAACAGAAAATGGCGGTTCTTGTGCGCCAGGATGTCATGGAAAATTAAAATATACTAGATAAATAATTATGAAACTAAGACAAAAATTAATAATGATATTATTGTTCCTACTTTTATCTCCAGTAATATTATGGAACGGATTTGAGATTTATCCTGGGATTAAAAACAGTCATCATGACTTTAGCGGAGCTTCATATATGAACAATGAGATTTGTATATTGTGTCATACTCCTCATAATGCAATTGCTAGTGCTCCCCCGCTTTGGAATCATGAGCTTTCAACAGCTTCATACACTCTGTATTCTAGCTCATCGATTGATGCTGCAATAGGGCAGCCAACTGCACAGTCGAAATTGTGTTTAAGTTGCCATGATGGAACAGTAGCTATTGATAATATTGGTGGGAATACCGGTGGTACAAGGTTTATCCTTCCATTCGGATATATTGGTGCCGATTTAAGCTCTCATCATCCAATATCTTTCACCTATAACTCTGCGCTCGCTGCTGCCGACGATCAATTAGCTGATCCATCGTCAGAGCCGTCAGGTTTAGGTGGAACCATTGATGAGGATCTTTTAAGTAATGGTCAAATGCAATGTACATCTTGTCACGATGTACATATTAGCAGGAATACTCAGGGATGCAGCGGTTGCCATTTCGGTAAACCGTCACTCTCTATTTGGAAACCGAATGATAATAGCGCTTTATGTTTAACGTGCCATAAAAAGTAAAAAAAAATTTAGATTTTATTGTTTTTGTTCGCTAATTCATCTATTTATGAATTTTTTTGAAATTTAATAGCTTAAAATGCTTTTTTATCATTTAATAATTATATATATTTATGAAACTTTTTTCCGACACTAATTATTGAAAATATGAAACTAAAATTACCTGAATCAACAAAAAACTGGACTTCCCTAGTTGGCGCAACCATCGCTGTTATTACTCTCCTAATGATAATATTTTTACTTACAATATCTCTTGTATTTAACCAAGGAGGTTCCTATCTCGGTTTAATTATATATATTATTTTACCGGCATTTTTAATTGCAGGTTTAATTTTAATCCCTATCGGTATGATCCGCAAGAGAAAGCAGTTAAAAGCTCAAGGCGCAAAAGAATATGTTTCGAGACCACTTCCTTTTGTTGATTTAAATATACCTGAACATAGAAATGCAACTTTTATTTTTATAATTGGTACTGCAGTTTTTCTTTTCATTTCTGCCGTTGGAAGTTACGAAGCTTTTCATTTTACTGAATCAGTTTCATTCTGTGGAAAAACTTGTCATACTGTTATGATCCCGGAGTTTACTGCTTACCAGTCCTCGCCCCATGCAAGAGTAAGATGCGTTGAATGTCATGTAGGAGAAGGCGCTGATTGGTATGTGCGTTCAAAACTTTCAGGATTAAGACAAGTTTATAAAACAATAATTGGAGATGTGCCTAAACCTATTTTAACACCAATACATAATTTACGCCCGGCTCGGGAAACTTGTGAAAGATGCCATTGGCCGCAGAAGTTTTACTCGCGTTCCATTAGAATGGAGCGCCATTATTTAAGAGATGTGGAAAATAGTGAATGGGATATCAACTTAATTATGAAAGTTGGAGCAAAATTCGATGCTCTCGGATTACAAGAAGGAATTCACTGGCATATAAACTCTAACGTAAAAGTTGAATACGCTGCCACAGATTATAGAAGACAGAATATTCCTTGGGTTAAATTGATTGATAAAAACACCGGGGAAATAACAATCTTTGAATCGACTGACGAACCATTGGATAAAGGTGCACTGGATACTTTAGAAATTAGACAAATAGATTGTATAGACTGTCACAATAGACCTTCGCATAATTATAAACCACCTGAAATTTTTATTAACACTGCAATTACCGCCGGTAAAATTTCTAGGGAGTTACCTGAAATAAAATCAATAGCTGTATCAGTTTGTAGTGAAGATTATTCAACAACAGATTCAGCATTAGCAGGAATTAGAAAAACGATAGAGTATTTTTATATTGAAAATTATCCTAAAGTGATTGAAGAGAAAAATGATCTTTTACAAACAGCTATTTCATCTATTCAAGAACAATTTTCCAAAAATATTTTTCCTGAAATGAAAGTAAGATGGGATAAATATCCTTTTAATATTGGTCACATAAAATCACTTGGATGTTTTAGATGTCATGATGACAATCATGTTTCAGAAAGCGGTAAGGTGATTTCGAAAGATTGTAATTTATGTCACTTAATAAATTCGCAGGGAGAACCGGGGAAATTACAAAAAGAGGCTATAACTGAATCGTTAGTCTTTATTCATCCCGGAGGAGATGTTGAAGAATCAGATTGGCAGGAATCCTTATGCTCCGATTGTCACGAAGGAGATGGTCCGTAAAATAGATTATTAGAAACTATTATTGTTAAAACTCGTACTTGATTTTAATAATTACTTAAATGCTTAGATAAACTTATTTGATGCTAAGAGAACGATGTGTATTCACGAAAAGATTATAGATCTTCGTGTAATTATGATTTAGATCAAGATAACTTTAACAAGATATTTTCTTTGTGAGGTAATATGGATCAAACATCTGATAATATTAGACAAATCTTAGATGATTTATCGAATCTTAATGGTCGAATAAGTCGCATTGAATCATTCCTGAATCTTTCCAGAGATGAAAACGTCTATGAAGAAGTTGTAGTAGAAACTCGCAAAAAGACAGAAGAAGAGAAACAATCCTTAGAATTTGAAATCGGGCAATTTTGGTTTGCTAAAGCCGGTATAGTTGTGCTTGCTCTTGGTATTGCACTTATTTTAACTCTTCCATTCCGTACACTGCCCCAATTTATGCCTAGTTTGTTTGGTTATGTAATTTCAATTGTTTTATTCGGTTTCTCAAGACTCTGGAAAAATTCTCTTAATCTAATTTCACGATATCTCTTTGCCAGTGGATTTCTACTTTTGTTTTTTTCCACTCTAAGACTTCATTACTGGGGTAACCCTTCGGTTATAGATAATAATATTCTGGAATTTATTTTTCTGGCAATAATTTCACTTGCATTATTGTCTATTGCAATTAAAAGAAAATCAACATACTTGTACAATATCGGATTGACGTTAGGATTTATAGCATCATTAGTTTCCGGCGAACCTTATATAATCTTTATATCAATTCTATCCTTAACAGCGCTAACTTCATACGTGAAAATAAAACATGAATGGGCGTATCTTTTTTATTACAGTATAGTTATTACATACTTAACACATTTTGTTTGGTTCATTAATAATCCATTAGTCATAGGTAATAAAATAGAATTAGTTAGCGAACCCTATGTAAATGTCTTTTTCCTAATGTCATATCTAATAACTATAGCAGTCGGCAATATTTTTAGAGATATAGAATGTAGAGATGAAAAGCAGAAAGTTATAAGTAGCTTTTTTAATAGTTTCGGTTTCCTTTTTTCATTTGCTATTATAACAGTTACACAGTTTAGATCTGAGATAACCACTTCATTCATTACAGTTTCCATATTATTCTTATTATTATCTACTCTTTGCTGGAAGAAAGGACAAGACAAATATTCTGTTTTCTTCTTTGCCATACTTGGATACGGTGCACTAAGTATCGCAATTATTAATTCCTTTGAAATCCCGGAACTATTCATTTGGTTAAGCTGGCAGAGTATTCTGGTTGTAACAACCGCTATCTGGTTTCGCTCAAAGATCATCATCATTGCAAACTTTTTTATTTATGCAATAATTGCAATTGCAACCATGTCCTTTTCAGGCAGCCATGCTTTAAGTTGTATGAATGCCGGAGTAGTTGCTCTTTTAAGTGCAAGGATATTGAACTCTCAAAAAGACAAACTTGAAATTAAAACCGAGGCTATAAGGAATGCATACTTAGGAATTGCATTTATATTGCTTCCATACTCAACATTTTTATTAGTACCACTTGAATATGTAGGCTTAACATGGCTGGCAATAGCGCTTCTTTATTATGCCTTCAGCCTTATTCTTAAGAATAAAAAATATAGATGGATGGCAATGTTGACTCTTGCAATAACAATATTATATACTATAGTTTTAGGAATTATGCATCCCGAAGATGAGATGAAAGTAATATCATTTATTATAGTTGGATTAGTATTGATAATCATATCCATTGTTTACACTAAAATAAAATCAAAAAATACAATTGAGAACAAAGAGCAGTAAATAAATAACAAGAAAATTTATCTAACAAATTGGTTGAATACAAATGGGAACAAATAGAAGAAAATTTCTGAATTCACTTTTGGGTATTGGAAGTTTAGGAGCAATTTCGGCAATTGTTTATCCGATCATTTCCTACCTAATACCCCCTAAAATTGCTGAGGTTAAAGTGAGTTCACTTAAAGCCGGTTCTGCCGCTGCGTTTAAGAATAACACATTTAAGATAGTTAGATTTGGAAGAACTCCGGTAATTTTATTCCGAACTGTGGAGGGTGATTTCGGAGCCTTGGCTGCTACATGTACACATCTAGAATGTATTGTTCAATTCAGAGATGACACCCAGCAGATCTTTTGTGCGTGTCACAATGGGATCTATGACTTACACGGAAGAAATATATCAGGACCCCCTCCTAGACCTTTGGAGGAATATGTTGTTGATATAATTGATGATGAAATTAGAATAACTTCGCAAGACGTGCTATCATGAATAATAATATAACATCAAAAATCGAAAAATGGCTTGACGAGAGATTTGATTTAACTCCGATAAGAAATCTCATACTGCATAAAAAGGTACCTGTCCATGACCATTCTATTTGGTATTACATGGGAGGGATCAGTTTATTTCTATTTATAACCCAAGTCATTACCGGACTTCTTTTATTAATGTACTATATTCCCGGTGAAGAAAATGCGTATGAGAGTGTTCAATTCATAATAACCAAGGTGAAGTTCGGATGGCTTATCCGTAACCTGCATAGCTGGTCGGCTAACATGATGGTCTTTTTTGTTTTTCTACATATGTTCAGTGTGTTTTTTACCGATGCATTCAGAAAACCACGTGAGTTAACTTGGGTTACCGGTTTTGTATTGCTTCTTTTAGCAATGGGATTCGGATTCAGTGGATATTTATTACCTTGGAATGAATTAGCTTTCTTCGCAACAAAAGTCGGAACTGACATTGTAGGAGTTGTACCAATTCTGGGTGATTCATTAAAAATTATTCTAAGAGGCGGTGATGATGTTACCGGAGCAACATTATCAAGATTTTTCGGAATCCACGTAGCTATTCTGCCCGCAATATTTACAACTCTTTTAACTATACACCTTCTCTTTGTTCAAAGACAAGGGATGAGTGAACCGGAAGAATTTGAAAAACTTAGTGAGAAGCAGAAAAAATATATTCCATTCTTCCCAAATTTTGTTTTGCAGGATGCGTTACTCTGGATTATTGTTTTGATAGTTTTACTTAGCCTTACTTTGTTCTTTCCGTGGGAATTGGGGTCAAAAGCCAATGCTCTAGCTTCCGCTCCTATTGGAATAAAACCGGAATGGTATTTTATGTTCATGTTTGAAACTTTAAAATTACTACCGGCAAATATTTTATTTGTTGAAGGAGAAGCCGTTGGAATTTTTGCGTTCGCGATTGCTGGTTTGATGTGGATGTTAATTCCGTTTGTAAAATTTTCTAAACGAAAAAAATTTAATAGCAAGATCATCCGCTGGATTGGTGTTTTCTTTCTTGTCTATATGATTATTTTCACAATTAAAGGATACTTATAACAGGATAATGAAATGAATAAGAAATATTTATTGAAAATTTGCTCGCTTGTTTTACTATTCTCTACAATTACTCTTTTGGGTCAATCAACCGATGGCTCTCAAAATTCTTCTAAGTACCAAGATGAATGTATAAAGTGTCATATTGAAAATGATATGATGCCGGAGCATTATTCTGAAAATGACATTCATTGGCAGAACGGACTTTCATGTGCCGGTTGCCACGGCGGTGATCCGAAAGAGATAGATGAAGAAAAAGCTATGAGTAAAAAAAATGGTTTTGTTGGTGTTCCCAATAAAAAAGAAATACCAAGATTTTGCGGGAGGTGTCATTCAAATCTTACTGAAATGCAATTATACCAGGCAAGAATTCCGACTGACCAGGAATCACAATATTATGTTAGCAAACACGGTCAGCAATTAAAAATAGGGAATATGGATGTTGCGACATGTACAGACTGCCATACGTCACATGAAATTTTACCTCCATCGGATACCAGATCAACCGTTTATGCAATTAATATTCCCAAAACTTGTAATAAATGTCATGGTAATACTGAGCTGATGAATAAGTACAATTTGGAATCAAACCAATTGAAAGAATATTCGAGAAGCGTTCATGGAGTTGCTTTATTAGAAAAGCAAGATATCGGCGCCCCGGCTTGTAATGACTGTCACGGTAATCACGGAGCAAAGCCTCCCGGTGTAGAATCAATTTCACATGTCTGCGGTTCATGTCATATAAACAATATGAAATATTTCAACGGTTCTAAAATGGCTAAAGAATTTGCCGATATGGATATTAAAGCCTGCGAAGAATGCCACGGTTACCATTTGATCAATAAACCGAATGATGAAATGCTTAATGTTGATGAATCACCGATTTGTTCTGACTGTCATTCTGAAGGAGAGGACGGTTACAATGAAGCGAAAATGATCTATGAGAAAATAAAAACATTAGCATTCCTTTATGATTCAACAAAGGTTAGATCTGCGGAAGTAAATATTAAGGGAATGAATAATATTGATATTGAATATTCTTTAAAAAATATAAAACAGGATCTAATTGAAACCAGAACTTTAGTCCATACTTTTGATACTTCAAAGGTTTTTGCAAAAGCCAATGAGGGAATACTTGCATCTTATGAGGCTATAAAATTAGCTGATAATGAAATTAACGAATACTTCAATCGCAGACTTGGTTATGGTGTAGCTACAATTATACTTATTCTCCTTGCATTAGCGTTGTATTTGAAAATCAGAAGTCTGAATAATTAAGGAAAATATTTTTTGAAATAAATTAGAATCTTTTTGTTAAATTGAAATAAACTCTACCATAATTGAATTCTGTTTCGAAGGTTCCTTCGTAAGCTAATGATGCCGATAGATATCGTATTATCCGCCAATTTACATCAAGGGTAACAATATTCTGATCAAGATCGGGACCATTTAAAAATTGATACAATACCTTTCTAAAATTCAGAGTAGCAAATAATATTCCTGAAAGAAGATCTCTCGAGTAACTCAAACTAAAAATATTCCCATTCAAATATGAAGTTGCTAAGTTATTGTAATTAAGGCTGACAGTTCCTCTTATGAAAGGTACTCTGGTATATGAAATGCTTCCAGAAAAATTCTGAGATGATTTGACATCTCCTGTTCTTGTTCTGAACCCGTAGGCGAAACGGAAGAATAAATTGTTCCACGGTCTTAAATTGATACGAAAATTAAATCCTTGTCTTGTTGCATTTTCATAAAGACTATCAGCATAATTTTTATAGGTTTCATAGTAGATAACATTTTTTCTCGAGTCGAACGAACCGCTAAGACTTAACTTTCTAATCGGCTTGTATCTGAGTGAAACATACAATCCCGTTAAGCTGAAATCAGATGACGAAACCCCGTTTTCTTTCTTATAGAGATCGACTTCTGTTGAGAAGAAGAAATTGATCTGTTTAATAAAATTACTGTTGTGCTGAAAATAGAAAAACCTTCTGTCAGTTTTAAAATCATTGGTTTGCTGAAACAATGCAAATGAGTTTTGCATCACTCCATATCCGGCAATATCAGAATGACTAATAAATCCGCCGAATTCAAAAAGATTAGAATTAAAACTATAGTTTTTGTAATCAGGCCGCGAACCAACTATAACACCGGATGTGAACTTTCCGAATTTGCCTTGAAGCTGCAGTCCGTCAATGGCGCCGATGTTTGTAATATTTCTGTTTATCTTCCGCCCGAAAGTTAGATTCAAATTGTCCCCGATATCATAACCCAGCGCTAATGAATAGATCTTAAGTGCGTCATTAATATTATTCTTGATATAATTCCAATCGGTAGACCTGTAATTAAATGAAATATATGAATCGAACGATAATCTTGATGAATTAAAATTTTGAGATCTCGCGGCAAACGTATAACGCCATCTTACAAAATCAATTCCCTTAGTAGACGAAAAATTAGAATATGACGAAAGTGAAACTCGTCCCTCAACTCTACCAATTTTTCTTGTTCTGCTTTTTGAACTTTTTATCTTTACTTCATTTTTGATTGTCTGCTCTGAAATCGCTGGCGCCGCTATTATTTCCGGTTCATGTGTTAATGCTGTAGGAGTATAGAAATATAAAAGTCTATCGCCCACCCTTAAATTTATATCACCAAGCTTTTTACCGGCGGTTGATCTGGATGAAAGATATTCTATTTTAACAGCAGGAAGATAATCATTTTTCTGTTTTACGAATAAAGTATCACCAACTTTAATTTTATCAGTGTTATCAAATTTTACGTAAACATTCTGTGACGATAAATATGTAACCTTGCCCTCTATTATTGTTTCAAGATTAGTTTGTGTTTTAACATTAGATATAAAAATTAAAGCGAATAATATGGTATTTAGAACTTTATTCATTACTTCATTATTTTTTCCATCTTAAAAAACCTTTTTGCCGCATCATCTCCGCCTCCACTTGGATGACATGAATAACACGCATTACTTTCATAAACATATCCACCAACTTCTCTATGCTTATTATCAGTATCCGCTTGATTATGTTCATGACAAGTAAGGCATGAAAAAACAGTATAGTCGTTTCCGTTAGTATGACAATCTGAACAATTGCTCCATGCTTCTCTATGGCTGCCAGAATAGATGGGGAAGAACTTATTATCATGATCGAATGTTGCCGGTATCCACCCGTCAATAGTATGACACAATTGGCAATCATGAGAGAAGCCAAGAGTAGTATGTGAAGGATTTGTTGTTTCATTATAGTTATTTTGATGACAACTGTAACAATCCGGTGATAACCCAGCAAAGCCATCTTGACTATGACATTCATAACAATCTGTAATTGCATGTCCACCGGTAAGAGGGAAGAAATCATGCACAATCCCTGCTCCTATCCAAGAGGGATAACTCTGGTTATGACATTCGGTACAATCCGTGGAATAATTTGCACTGACATGATCTGGATTTTTTGCAGACAGATAATTGTCCATATGACAATCACTACATTCAACACCCAGAGGTTGAAAATTCAATAGTGAATTAGATACATGACATTCACTGCAGTCCGATGTTTGGTGTGAGCCGAGAAGCGGGAATCTGCTCATTCTATGAATTCGTAAAATATCGCTTACAATCCAGCTAGTTGTTGTATGGCAGTTTGCACAATCAAAACCGACAGAATTTTCATGCACATCTGTATGACAACTTTCACAATCGGTAGATGTGTTCTTAAATTTAAGATCAGTATGACATGATGAACAATTTACATCTATATGCTGCCCAAATAATTTAAACTTTGTTGAGCTGTGATCAAATTTAATTTTGTTCTTATCAATCTTCCAACTTTCTGTTGTGTGACAGAGTAAACAGTCAAGTTCAAAATCCTTTCCGTGAGGAGAATCTTGCCCAAACAATTGAATAGCACTAATAAACAGTAATACTACAAGTGACAGCTTTTGCATGTTATATCTTTAAATTTATATTTTACAATTTTATTGCCGTTAATAATTTCTTCTTTATGACACTTATTACATGATAAGTTTTTATGCGAACCATCAAGTTTGAACCTTGCTTGATCATGATCAAAATTTACAGCACTCCAATCATTTGGTGAATGACATTTGGAACAATCATTCAAGTAGTCTGCTTCAAACTGACCATTATGCTGATCTTTATGACAAGTTTTACAATCGTGAGATAATTTACTAAAAATAAATGATTGTTGATTATCAATAAAATGACAATTACTACATTTTACTTTTTCGTGCTTCTCTATCAATTTAAATTCTGTTTTATCGTGATCAAAATTAACTTGATCCCAAGAACCAGAATTATGACATTTCACACAAAGTCCTTTTTCATCACTATATTTTAAGATCAAATCCCCATGAATATTTTCGTGGCAAGTGATGCATTCAGTATTTTTAAAAGTAAATGTCCACTTAGAATCGTTTAGATGACATTTGCCGCAGGGTACAGCAAGGTGTCCGCCAAGAAGTGCGAACTTTGTTTTTGAATGCTCATCCAATGTGAAATGCGAAGGAGTAAAACTGCTCTCAGTATGGCAGACTGAACAATCCTGCTGAATGCCGTTTTTTGTAAATTCACCTTTATGGTAATCTGTATGACAATCATAGCAGTTTTTAGATTTCAACTTTACCGAAACACCTTTAATATGACACTGGTTGCATTTCAAATTGTTGTGAGCATCTTTTAAAATGAATCCGGTTTTTGAATGATCAAACTTCTTATCGTTTTTTATAGATTTAAATGATTGTGTTGTATGACACTGCGTACAATTGTCTCCAAATTTTCCCAAGTGAATATCTTTATGACAGTCGATACATTGACCAAACTTCGCAATCCTGAAGTTCTGAAATTCTTTGCCATTCCTCTTGTCTATTTTATGGCACTGTTCACATTTTATATTTTTGTGAGCCCCGGTTAATTTGAACTTGGTTTCAGCATGATTAAATCCGGCAGTTGGTCTCCACTTCTCTGTGTTGTGGCAGCTTTGGCAATTTGAATTTTTCAAAGTCCCTTGATGATAATCCTCATGACAGCTTTGGCAATTCTGGTGCAGACCCAAGTAAGTGTTTTTTCTATCTTTTAATTTCTTTGATTCAATAAATTTCGATTGATGACATGATTCACATTTGATTTTTTTATGCTTTCCTTTTAGTGTAAAGCCTGTTAAAGTATGATCGAATATTTTTTTATTGAATCTTATAATTGTAAAATCTCTGCCGAAATGTTCTCCATGACATTTTACACATTCTTTATTCTTAACTTCTGATGACGAATGATATCCCTTATTAGAATTTATCAGTTGGTTTATTTCAGTATGACAATCCAAGCATTTTTTATTTTCTACTTTGTCTCCTAAAATATGACATTTGGTGCAGTGGCTTATTCCCTCCAATGATTTGTGTGCAGATGTGAGATCTCCTGGCGAGATCTGTGCCCATATATTCATAAAACTTAAAAAGAATAATATTTTTAAAATTCTAAAAATCAAACCAAGAATAATTCCATAATTAATTTTTCAACATTGCTTCACCATGCTTCATGGTTATTTTAATTCCAACATGTTCAAGAAATTTTGTCGGAATTTCACCTCCAATAAAAATATAAACAAGTTCATTCTCTACGTTTATTGTTTCCTCATTATTTATTTTCAGTTCTACAGAATCGTCCAATATTCTTGTTACAGTAGAATTATATAGCATATTGATCGAGTTGTTTTCAATTCTATCACTAATCCTTTCCAGATTCTTTGGTTTGATTCTGTTGAAACTTCCGTTTCTGTAAGAAAGAGTGACATTATTATCCTCGTCCGAAAGTATCATTGCAGCTTCAACAGCAGAATCGCCGCCGCCAACAACCAGTATATTTTTATTATGGATCAGTTCCGGCTCGAGTAAACGATATGCAACTTTTTCTTTTCCTTCGCCGGGTACGCCTAATTTTCTCGGTGTGCCCCTTCTGCCGATAGCTAAGATAACCTTTTTTGTAGTGTATTCATTCTTAGTAGAAATAACTTTGAATGTATTATTAAACTTCTGAATTTCATTTACTTTCTCATTTTCACTCACGGATATATTATTTAATTCTAAGACTTTTAACCATATGTCGAGCAATTCTGATTTTGATGTCTCAACCAACTTAAGTTTTCCATACAACGGCAGATCCATTGGTGAGGTCATTACAATTTTTGCACGGGGAAAAGTAAAAACTGTTCCACCTAGGGAATCTTGTTCCAGCGTTAAAAATCTTAATCCATTTTTCTTCGCTTGCAGCGATGCCGAGATTCCCGCCGGACCAGAACCTACAATAATTAGATCATAATCTGCTTTCCCACTTTTATCCAAAGTCTTTGTTAAATTATCAACAGCCTGTTTTCCTTGTTCAACTGCATTTTTGATCAACCCCATCCCGCCAATTTCACCGGCAATAAAAATTCCAGGTATGCTCGTTTCAAAATTCGGATTAACATGAGGAAGCTGAACGCCTCTTTGTTCAGTTCCAATATGCAGGGAAATAGCGCCTACGGGGCAGGCAATAAAACAAGCGCTATGCCCAACACAGCGCGAAGCATTTATCGTTGTTGCCTTACCATTCCGTATGCCTAGCACATCCTTTTCGGGACAAGCTCTGATGCATGCCCCGCTTTTGATGCACAAGTTAACATCAACGACCGGATGCAGTGAAACGGGTTCATGAGTCCCCATCTTTTTTGCTTTCTTGATCTTTTCCTCAACAATTTTAGATTCCTTTTTCTGTTTATGTATATACATGTAAAAAATAAAAACAAAAAGAACCCCGACAAATCCATAGATCACTATATTTTCAAGTAATACTTCCATTGCTTAAAAAATCCACCTAGAACCAAATGCTAATGTGATACCAACATGGACAACCATAATTACAAGCATTAAAATTGCGAATGGGAAATGAATAATATGCCAATAGCTGAATAATCTTTGAGTCGTTTTTAAGAGCGATAATCGGCGGTTTAATTTCAATTTGGCTTTACACATTTTTTTTACTTCTTTAATATTTTTACGAGGGACATTACTATTCTTTAAGCTGATTGTAATTTCATTGAGAGCGCTTCTATCCTCCCAAAAACCTTTGATCATAATAGGAAGTAAACTCAATATATTTATCGCCTGGCTTTCGTTACCTGAATAGTTATCGAGCCTATTAATAATAGAATCATCCAAATTATATTTTTGTCGTAATTGGTGACTGAGATCATAATTTAACTCTCTGCTTTCTTCAAAACTTAATTCAACACCGTCAATAGAACGCGGCATTTGAAGATAAATATATCGCCCAATTATTCCGCTGAGCACAACTGCTACCATACTCCAAAAGCTTATTGATACGATTCCCCCGAATTTGAATGCTGTATGAAATAATATAAGAAGTGGACCAAGTGTGCATAGGAAAATGTGAAATTCAAGCCAATGCTTCAATAATCCCAATCGGGCAAACCGTTTCACTCTTTTTCTTATAACATAGCTTGCTACTCCTATCAATAACAAGAGTGTTCCAATAATTCCATAACCATGTCCTATACTTCCGCTAGGTTTAAGCAATCTATAATCTTCATGGAAAAATCTTTCAGTTAGAGGTGTTGTGTAATAATCATACCCTATGGAAACAATTACAGCTAAGGTAATGAAAATGATTATAATTAATAATGAAATGTATATCGTATGAACTCTATTAGTCAAAATCAGCCTTTATTAGACTATCTATAATAAGATAAAATGTTTCTTTTGTAAATATACTATATTCATTCCAAAAATAATTATTTTTTTAGATTAGTTGTCTTTTTAAAAATCATTGATCAATAATTTACAAATATTTTCTTTTTCCATTACCTTTTTATTAAAAATCATTTATCTTTGAAACAAATCTTTTCATTTTTTCTTTTACTATGTCAATTAACGATAATCTTAAAGATCACATATTAGAATCTATCGGTGAAGGAGTTTTCACTGTTGACAAGAATTTTAAAATAAACTTCTTTAACAAAGCCGCCGAAAAGATAACCGGTTTTGATCGCGATGAGGTTCTAGGAAGATTCTGCAAACATATCTTCCGCTCTAAACTTTGTTTTACTGATTGTCCAATCGCACTGGCATTAAAATCTAAAAATACAATTTACGATTTTGAATCTTTCATACATACGAAGAAAGGTCCTAAAAAGCCAATCCGAATGAACTCTGCAGTTCTTTATAATGATAGTGGCGATCCTACAGGTGGTATAATCTCATTCAGAGATATCTCAGAGCTAGCCGGATTGAAAGAATGTTTAGCGGAGGAGACAAATTTTCATGGTGTTATTGGGCATAGTAAACAAATGCAGGAAATATTCGAACTGATAAGAGAAATATCCGATTCGAGCGCTCCGGTAATGATACAAGGTGAATCCGGCACAGGAAAAGAAATGATAGCCAATGCAATACAGAAAACCAGCAACAGATCGAGTGAACCATTTGTAAAAGTTAACTGTGCAGTCTTCCCTTCTAATTTACTTGCAAGCGAGTTGTTCGGTCATGTAAAAGGCGCTTTTACAGATGCGATAAAAGATCGCCCCGGAAGATTTGAACTTGCGGATAAAGGAACGATATTTCTGGATGAAGTAGCCGAGATGCCACAGCAGATGCAGTTACAACTCCTTCGCGTACTGCAGGAAGGTTCGTTCGAGCGTGTTGGTGAATCCATTACCAGACAAGTAGATATACGAGTGATAGCAGCAACAAATGTTGATATCAATAACGCCTTGAAGAACGGTGCATTGCGCGAAGACCTCTTTTATCGCATCCGTAAAAGCGCCTTTTACATGACCGAAAAGTTCGCTTGCAAGTAAGTTAGAAGGAAAGACTGCACAGTTAACTTTTACAAAAGGTTCATTCGATCTGTTGCTGGTTTTCTGTATTGCATTGGCTATCATTTCTTTCCCTGTGCCGGATTCACCTTGTATCATTACCGGTGCG
>JAADIB010000375.1 GCA_013151565.1 Chlorobiota bacterium | reverse complement strand
ATAAAAAGATAAACGTTCTAACTGTGCAATCAACTTCTCTTTTTCTTTTTCCCTTTTTACAAGTCTATTTTTTTCTTTCCTTTTATCTACCAGAAGTTTGTGTTTTTTATTATTCTCTTTTTTTAGCGCTTCTGTTTTTTCTTCCAGCACTTTTTTATTTGCTACAAGCTCTACAAGTCTTTCCTCATTTTTATCAGTAATATAATTGAGATATTTATAGCGTACTATTGCTTGATTAAAGGAATCGGAATTTATCAGAAAACTTAGTTTTGAATCGTGAGCATTCATATAAAGCCATCTTACGTAATGGGCATAATCATCTTGCAATTTTTTGATCTCAGATTTCAGCGAATTTATTTCCGCAGTTAGAACGTTTATCTTTTTATTTAATTGTCTCTCTTCCTTCCTGTATTTTTGAATGATCTTATTTAGCAGAAGTAATTGATGATTGATATTGTCTAATAATTTCCCGGATTGTTTTTCATTCTCTTTTTCCTTGCTCAGATCCGTCTCAAGTTTTTTAATATCACTTTGGATCTTAGCAAGTTCTGAATTTTTCTGTTTTATATTACTACCGCTTTGAGCAGCAACTATGTTAAATAGGAAAAGAAATGTAAAGACAGTATATGTTAAATATCTTACCATTTTATAATTTTTACATCTGAGGGTAACTTGATCGCAAGACTTTCGATCTTTTCATTCACTTCAACAGATTTATATTCAATACTAAGACTTTCATTTTTAACTTTATTTATGATGGTAGAATTAAAGGGAATCGGTACTTTTTCAAATTCTTGAAACTTTGAATAATCTCCTTCAAATAATTCATCATTCAGCATTGTTGAAACACTATAATTAATTATCGCTAAATCATCTTTATTAATTTCATATCTGCTTTTCTTATTGTTCTTTTCATCAAGATATAAAAGCTGATATGTATCGCCATCAGTAATATAAATATCGGGTTCGGTTCTTAATTTATCAGTTAGGTTAACCGCACCGGCAAATGCGTCAATTAATTCATTAAAGGTTAAATCGATTTTAAAAATGCTTTTCAATACCTTATCATTATTAGTTCCGGTGTAAGCTCTGTTTTTAAGTACATCGTAAAATAGGAAATTTCTCTTGGTTATCAATCCGTGCGCTAAATCGATACCGAATGGTCCATAAATCGAAATTTTTATTGAATCAGGCTTCTTAACAGAAATTTCAAAGCTCGTTTTACCCTTGAAACTTTTACTCCTTATATTCAGAACACCTTTGCCGTAAAAGGTTTTAATGGTTCTTCTATTCCCTTCAAGTTTTCTTATCAGTCTATCGGCTGGAATTACTTTTTCATTGCGAACTGCTTTTTCGGTACTACACGATGTTATTAGAAAAACATTTAATAACACAATTGAACTATAATATAAAATTTTCTTGATCATTATTAGCTCTTGTTTAATTTTTTCTGTACTTCAGTCATAGTTGGATCAATATCCAAAGCTTTCTGCCAATATTCTTTTGCCTTTTCGGTTTTATTCTGCTTTGAAAACACATCCGCAAGGTGATCGAAAAGAACAGCGTTGTTATTATCCAGATCAATAGCTTTTTTAATGAACTCTTCTGCTTTAGAATAATCCCCTAATTTGTAATAAACCCATCCTTTCGTATCCAGATATGAAGAATTCTTAGGCTCTTTTTCAACTGCAAACTCTGCTAGTTCTAATGCCCTTTCCAGTTTTACCCCTCTCTCGGAAAGTGAGTAAGCATAGTTATTTGCAATTAGTGCATTGGCTGAATCAATAGTCAAAGCTCTTTCGTATAACGAATCACTCTTTCTGAAATCATCCATGGAATCATATATCATTCCCAGAGTACCGAGCGCTTGGATATTGGTTGAATCAAGGTAAAGCACTTTCTCAAGATAAATGATCGCAGCATCATTTCTCTTTTGCTGGTTAAGTGTAAAAGCATAAGCATTCAGTGCAGTAAGATCATTAGGATTCAGTTTTACTGCGTGTTCCAATGCTCTCTCCGCTCCGTCAATATCCTTCTGCTGCGATAGAGCTAAGCCTAAAATTAAATTATCTACGAAATCATCGGGAAACTGCCGCACAGCTTTCTTCATCTCTTCAACTGCCATTTCATATTCTTGGGCTTCAAAAAGCAAAATTCCCAATCTATTCCATAATTGCGCATTCCAAGGTGCATCTATAGTAGCTGCTTTAAAATATTCAATAGCAAGTGAATCATTTTTTTCTGTAGATGCAATCTCACCAAGGTAAGCATTTATCTGCCAGTCAGTTGAATCCTTTTCAATTTCATAAAGAACATTTTTAGCTATTGGAATTATTGCTGAATCTTTTGCTGCTTCAGTAACAAAGCCAGCAGCAATTCTTTTTTTAGAATCGAATGGAATTCTGTTAGATCGGATTAACTTTTTATACTCTTCTGCCGCTTCCTTCCAGCGCTTCTCAATAACAAAAGCATTACCTTTATATTCAATCAGACTAAGATCATCAGGAAACATCAGCAATGTATCATCTATCAATGCCAGAGCTTCCTTTGTTTTCTTCGTTTTAAGATATGACTCAATGAGCAGTTTTTTCAGGCGTAGATTTGACGGATTAAGCGCAAGTAATTCTTCTACAGTTTTGATCGTATTATCGACATTGCCCATTCTTTCATTTAAGTCAGCAACTTTAACAAGAACACTCCATTCCGGTCCGGTTAGCTTTAACAGCTTCTCATACACTTCCAGGGCTTTAAGAGGTTTCTGTGCTTCATAAACCTGCCCTAAACCATAGTACGCCTGGTAATACAATGAATCGAGTGCTATTACTTTGTTGAATACTATAGCTGCTGAATCCGGCTGCTGAGCAATCTTATAGATATTACCAAGAAAGAAATTATATTCAACATCATCGGGGGACATTTTAACTGCATTCCTCGCATATTTTAGAGCCAGAGAAAGTTTGTTTATAATAAGATAGTCCTTGCCCAACGCATAATGAATTCCAGCTTGGTTATCGTATGATAAAGCTTCCTGATACTCTAAAATTGCAGAAGGATACTGTCCTTTCAAATCGAATATTGCACCCGAGATAAAATGGTCTTGTGCAAGTAATTGTTCTTTAGTTTCAACTTCACTTTGTGCTTCAGTTTCAGTCGAGTTCTCTTTAGTTACATCTGCTGATGAACATCCAAGGACAACCAGCAATGCGGCAATAATTGTATATATATATAGTTTCATAATCTCAAATAAATTAACTTGAAAAAATATCACTAAGTTATTTTAATAACAAGGCAAAAAGGACGAATGAAAAATAAACGCATTATTCTAATGTATTAATAAACGGCATCCTCTTCAATTGTCTCAAGCATATTCAGATAACTGTAATACCTCTGTACATCTATTTCCCCATTATCAACAGCCTCAACAACTGCACAGCCAGGCTCGTGGTAATGCGTGCACGTATTGAATCTGCATTCATTCATGTATGGAAGAAATTCGATAAAATAGTGAGCAAGGTCGTTTTTCTCAATTCCGTACGGGGCAAATTCTCTTATGCCGGGTGTATCAATCACAACCGTTTCATCATCTACATGCTTAAGAACAGCTGAGACTGTTGTATGCCTTCCCTTCTGAGTAACTGTGTTAACCTCGCCAACTTTAAGATTTAACTTGGGGTACAAACCATTTAATATTGATGATTTTCCAACACCCGATTGTCCGCAGAACAAATTCACATTTTCCTTTAGTCTATCTTTCAGTTCAAACAAACCGATATTTCCAGTAACAGATGTTAAGAAAACTTGATAACCAATATCATGATAAAGGTCATACCATTCTTCATATATCTCAGGATCTTGCAGATCAATCTTATTGATAACAATAATCGGATTTATTTTTGAACTTTCCGCTGCGACAAGGATTCTATCAAGTAACCGATTATTGAACTTTGGATTACTAACAGAAGTTATGATCACAACATTATCAATATTAGCAGCAAATATCTGCTCCAAGCGCTCTCCCCTGCCGGCAGTACCCCGCAGTTTTATAGCTTTTCGTGAAAAATAGTTTTTTCGTTCAAGAATCTTTGTAATAACACCGCTGCCGTCTTGGTTTCTGATGAATTTAATTCTATCACCAATTGTTGCAATGTCAAGGATGTATTGTTTATCTTGTTTAAGATGATACTGCTTTTTGAATCTGCCCGGAAGTTTGCAAATCAACTCATTGCCATGTTCGTCAGTCACATAGTAATCTTTGCTTTCTATCTTAAATATTGTTCCTAGGATAATACTTACCTAAATAATTTTAACTTATGTGCAAAGATACTTTGTTAATGACTGCAATTCAACTTTCAGACTATTATACAGCGATTCTGGGGCAAATATTTTGTAACACAGAATACTATTCTGTGCTACGCATATTTTGTTAAATTTAACCGGAAAAAATTTTCCCTAGCTGTTATAATCAAATGTTTTTCTTGATTATAATTTAGCACCCGAATTGCTGCTATTATAGCATTAATGTTGTAGTGATTAAAACGGTATGGGTTTCGATTTTTTGAAAAACTCTGGATTGATTTGTTGAATAATTATCGCCGTAAGTATCCCAGAAACCATACGAATATGCGACGTCAAATCTTAGTGCATCACCGGCAATAATTCCTGCTCCTAGAGTAAGATATACTCTATCGAAATTTTCCGGGTCATTATCATATGGAGACGGTAGATACATTATGCCGGCACGACCTCTTATTTGCGTAAATGGGATTCTTAATTCAGCACCTAAATTATAATTGAGCACCGGTCTAAAATTTTCTTTTATTATTTTATTGTTACCGCTGATAAGATCTTTAATAAGATCACCGGAAAATTCCATCTGTGAGTAATCGATGAAGGTTGCCTGCCCGGTTACTTTAAGCAAAGAGAGATTGAATGATGCACCCAAAGTAAATTCTGATGGAGTTGTTATTTCATACTTCAATCCACTGTTGGAAGGATCCAATTCAATTGAATAGTTTTTCCCGAATTCACTGTATCCATCAAGATAATAATTCTCTTCAATCTTAAACTTTGTAGCAAGCTTTGCAGAACCGCCGATCGAGAGAAAATCTAGCCAGTTAAATAAAAATCCGAATCTGAATTCCCAAGCATCCATTTTCCAAGAAAGAATATCATTAAAATAGAAAGCACTAAATTCTGCAGTTTTGGGATCCATAGGATCAGTTGGAACAACATAAAAATTATTTACATCCTCTTCGTAATATTCTCTGTCACCGGTGTAATTACCATTAAGATAATTAACACTCAATCCTACGAAAACATTTTCTGCGGCTTCAATACTTGTTCCAAATGAATAACGATCAATATAGCCCTCTTGATAGATCGTTCCGCTTTGGTTTAATCGTCCTTCGATATTCGTTGTATCTTTTATATATTCATCATTAATCTCGAAGAGCGGGTAACTCAAACCAAGGAGAAACGGGACATCATCATTGTATGAAGTAAGGTCTTGAATCATCGAATTATTATTAGGATTATAACCATCGAAACTGATCGTAGAAGTAAAATCTTTATCTTTTTGATATCCGAATGCAAAGACCAGACTTCCCTTGGTTGCAGGTGTTTTAAGAAGCAATCCAAATTGGTTTAAACCGGTATAACTGTTTTTATGATAGTTTGTATTACCGAAAAAAGTTGCTGTGTTTTCAAAATAGCGGTAGTAAAGACTTCCGGTTATTTCACTTTTGCTCGCTAATCCCAATCCAGCCGGATTGAACATAATTGAAGCATAATCATTACCAAGAGTTGCATAACTATTACCCATTCCCAAAGCTCGTGCATTCGAAATTATTCCAGGAATAGTTAACCGTAATGCATCATTTGAATTTTGCGCTAGTATCATCGATCCGCTGAATACCAGGCTGATCAGAATAGATTTATATAAGTATTTAATTAGTGTGTTCATCGTTTTCTCAATTTCAGATTTCAGAATAATTCAATATAACATCTTTAACTTTTTGCAAAATTCTATCTTCTTCTGCCGCCACTTCGTGACGAGCTGCTTCTTCCAGAAGAACTTCTGGATGAGGAATGAGAAGAAGGTCTGCTGTAAGACGATCGTGAAGACGATCTGCCTGACGAACCGCTATAGCTTGAACGTGATGATGACCTGCTTGACGAACCTTTGTAACTTGAGCGTGATGATGATCTGCTTCCACTATAACTAGATGAAGATGATCTGCTTCTTCTTGAAGAATTGGATTTATAACTTGACCGTGATGAATTTGAATTATATGACTTACCAGAAGATCTGGATGTTCTTTGTCTTTTATAAGATTTAGACGAACCTGATCTTTTACTAGAGCTTGTAGCTTCCCGTACACTTCTCTTATATGATTTTCGATAAGTTTTGTTTTTTCTCTTACCATAGGATGACTTATTCTGAATTTTAGTGTAAGCTCTTTTCCTGCTTGTATTCTGCCTACTATATTTTGCTTCCCTTGAAGTTCGCTTCGGTTTTGATTGCTGCACCGCTTCTCTTTTTACAATTTTTCTGGGTTTTGAATATCTTGAGGAAACAGCTTTTGCTTCACTGTTTCTATTTACAGATCTTTCGGAAACTTCCAAGTTAGCCTTCCTTATCCCCCCTTTGTTTAAGGAGGCTAACTCAGTTCTTTTGCGTGATGTAGAAACTCTATTCATTTCTCTATCAAGATTGATCCCTTTACCAAGAATATTGCTTCCGCCGGTTCTGCTTGCAACCGGTAAAGTTCTGTAACTGTCTCTGCTTTTTCGTGATACTCTTCTTCCACCATCATTATTTCTAAGATTTGTCCAGTGAGATTGATTACTTCTATATCTTTCCTCAGAAGGATAATAAGTTCCTCCATCATAGTATCCGGCATAGTAATCGCCATAAACATAAATAGATGGACCGTAATAAGAATAATACGGTGGATAATAATTGCTGTAGAACGGATCATAAAAATAAGGATTATACCAACTGTAGTATGGTACCGGAGCATAAAATGTAGGGAATCCGAAAAATCCGCCAACTATAAAGCCATCATCTGCACCGCCATCATAATAGTTGTTTACTATTGTAACTTCTTCAACCGGTTTATCGTTTACTTCTGTGGAATTATCTGTATATAAATAAACTGTATCAAGTTTACCATTTTCATCTTGAAAAACAATCATTGAATCGGGTTGTTCAGTCATAGAATCAACTGTTGGTGATTCTTCCGTTTGTCCAAAAGATTCTTCTTCATATTCTCTTGAAGCAAAACTTGTATAACATCCACCTAGTGAGAAACCTAATGCTGTCAATACTATCAATATTCTCGTTTTCATTTTATCCTCCTAATAACTGTATACAATAAGACAATAAGCGTGCCTATCCAAATATTGGTTTTTTACTCTTAAAATGATGTTTTTGAGTCGTTTGAAGTGTAGTTTAAAGTGTACTGCTGTTCAGGTAATTGTACACTAAAAAATCGAAGAAATATATTCGATATAAAGAGCGCGGTCGGCTCTGTAAGTATTTAGTTTTTGATTACTTAGTAAATCTCTTAAATCGAGACCAATTGTGAATCCCTGAGCTAAAGACCAACGTAGCCCGACATTCAGATATCCTTTGCCTTCACCAAGTGAAAGAGGATTATTATCATTGATGGCAAAGTCATATTCTGCATAAAATGAAACTGGTCCGCCGATAGTTTTCTCGATTCCAAAGGCTAAATTCAGATCTTTATCGTTATCATCCCGCTCAAGAGTGTAATTGATCATTCCATGAATACTGAAGTAACCTAGAAATTCAAAATTTTTAGAAGCCGCTATAAAAAACCCGGGAGATTTTATTTGATATCTGTCTAATTCTTTATCATAAACTCCTTTACCTTGCGAATCGAAACCAACAGCAAGAGCAGGAATTATTCGAGTTTCATCCATAAATCTGAACTTAACATAAATTGCAGGCCATTTATACCAAGAGATATTTCCTGTTCCTATAACATTTGACCCGCCGTAAGAAATTCCAAAACTAAAATTATTGAATGCTCCCGCCTCAATCTGAGCAATGAGAACTCCATTCGGCATTATATCAAAGGCGAGACCGGCAAACCCTTTCTCAAGTATTCCGGCAGTCTGCATATCGATCAAAGTTCTGTATTCATATTTTGCATTTGTGCCCGCACTTCCCTGCGCAAATACGACAGAAGTGATCAGAAATAGAAGAATATATGTTCTAAGAAATGGTTTCATTATTAAATATCAATAAAGTATTTATCAAATATACATTAAATTTTTGACATTAGGAGCTTTTGAATAACCTATTTTAGTATTCTGTTTTGAGTAATATTGCCCAAATATTATCTGCTCTCAGGGGGCGTAGCATTGTTTTTACTCTAAAATAACAGTTCTAACTATTGATAAATTATTTAGCAAAATAAATTAGAGATTCTGCAAAGCCTCCTATTACCCAATTCTCATTTTTTAATATCTGAAATATTTTCAACAACCGGAATTTCAATACGTGTAGGAAATAATCCAAAATCCGCTTCAATTAAGAGAACAATCATACCGGTTTTTCCATTCGGTTTAATTGTAACTAAATTGGAATCGCTATTGATAGTAAAATCCTTAATAATTTCTGCACCTCTTTCAATTTGGAATTTAGCTTTAACGCTTCTTAGCGGAGCTTTACTCCCAAACGAATTAACGGGAATAACGTTTACTGTTACTTCTGAAGTATTGCCGGCAAGTATATATTCTGGTGAAACAACAACTTTAACTTCATAAATATTGAATAAATATAGCCATGCAAACAGACTAAGCAGAATGATGGCTATTATAGTAAGCAAGACTGCTATCATTTTAGAATTCACTGTTACTTTCTTTTATAAGTTGTACCGGTTTTGCTATCCTCGAGAATAATTCCCTTTTCGGCAAGTGAATTACGGATTTCGTCGGCAAGTTGATAATTTTTTTCTGCTTTGGCTTTTGCTCTCAATTCGATCTG
>JAADIB010000025.1 GCA_013151565.1 Chlorobiota bacterium | reverse complement strand
TTTAAAACGGTTTTCACTGAATCACTTTAATGTTAATACTAATTTGTTTTGATCGAACACTTAAACATAAATAAAAACGGACTGTTTTGCTCAGCGATTCGGGGGCAAGTACTTTGTAACACAGAATACTATTCTGTGCTACACATATTTGGGTAAATTTAACAGGAAATATATTTTCCCTAAATGTTATAATCAATTGTTTTTATTGATTCTAATTTAGCCCCCGAATTGCTGGTTTTGCTCTGTCAAATAAATTGCATATTCTTGAAAAACATTTCGGAGTATTTTGTATTTTGCAAAATAGTATAATAGGAGGCTTTGCATAACCTTAATATTGCAGAAAATATTATTTATCAAAATAACATTACTGCCGATTTTTACCAGTTTTTATGCTTTGCCCCCTAGCTTGTAAGGTGAAGCTTTTAAGCGAAGACTTAAGAACAACTAATATTGGAACAATATTCTCTGAAATAGATTGATGAATTTGGTTATTCACAGGTTTCTAATACTAAATTAATTTTATGTCCATACAGAAGAAAATAACATTATTTATTGCTATCGCATTGATTGGGGCGCTGCTTTATTTTAATCCGGAACTGAATGAAGTCGGTGCAGGCGTAGCAATTCTGCTTTTTGGAATTCTCTTTATTGAAGAAGGGTTCAAATTATTTACTAACAATGCAGTTGAAAAATTTTTAGAACGCTCGACAAAATCTTTATTCAGAAGTATTAACTTCGGATTTTTAACAACTTCCTTGCTTCAGTCAAGTTCACTTGTTACGGTAATTACAATTTCCTTTGTCAGTACCGGGCTTATCGTTTTAGCTTCGGGCATTGGAATTATTTACGGAGCGAATATAGGTACAACAACCGGCGCTTGGTTAATTGCAGTTTTTGGTTTGAAGGTTGAAATTGCCAAATATGCTTTCCCAATTCTGATCTTCGGCGCTTTGTTTTTATTCCAGAAAAATGAGAATATTAAAGCGATTGGATATATCATTACCGGTATTGGATTTTTATTTCTAGGAATTCACTTCATGAAGGTTGGATTTTCAACATACGAAAGCAGCATTGCACTTGATCAGCTTTCATCTGATGGAATAATAGGGACAATATTGTATGTGGGTATAGGTATATTCATGACGGTTATAATGCAGTCGAGTCATGCGTCGATTGCGATAATATTGACGGCTCTTTCTACTTCGCAGATAGATTATTCAAGCGCAATTGCCCTTACGATTGGCGCAAACGTAGGAACAACGATCACCGCAGTAATCGGGTCGCTCGGTTCAACTTCTGCCGGTAAAAGACTTGCAAGCGGACATGTTATTTTCAATATTACATTAGCGGTTTTGTCTATTATATTCTTCCATCAGTTCATTAGATTGACCGAGCAATTATCGTCATTTCTGAAAATAGCTCAGTTTGATTACACACTTCACCTTGCACTTTTTAATTCTCTGTATAAAACTTTCGGGGTTATTATTTTTATCCCGATTACGAAGTACTTTGTTATTCTGCTGGAAAAGATAATTAAAGAAGATGAGGAAAAAGATATTTCCGTTGCAAAATATATAACCAAGTCTGCTCTAAAATATCCCGAAACGGCAATACCAGCTTTAATAAAAGAAACACAGCATTTATTTGACAATGCTTTTGAGATTCTTTCCCATGGGTTGAATCTCCACCGCGAAGATATCTTATCGGATAAAAAACTTAAGGCGATCATTCCAAAATCGACAGAAATAATTAAAATAAATATTGACGAAGTTTATCTTAAAAAGGTTAAGGTGATTTATAGCCAGATCATCAAGTATGCAACTTTGATCCAGTCGAGTAAACTGAACTCGGAAGAAGTTAAACTAGTCAATGAAATTAGAAGTGTAAATAGATATCTTGTTGAAGCAATTAAAGGCGTGCAAGAACTTCAGGAGAACATGGCTAAGTACATTAATTCTGAAAATGAAAATATTAGGGCTGAGTATAATATATTAAGACTGAAGATTGCAAAAGTAATGCGGGAGATCTACCGTACTCGCGATGCGAAAGATATAGATGAGCAGTATAAAAAATTATCTAACCTTAAACGGAAAGCAAAAATGCATGATGTTCTGATAAACGGTAAATTGGATTATCTAATCAGAGAAAGATTGATCACAAAGGGAATGGCTACTTCGCTGATGAACGACAGCGCTTTAGCTGCAAAGATAGTTGAATGGTTGATAAATGTAGGGGAATTATTATATTTCCATAGTGATTCTATCATGCTTGAAAACAATCAAAAATATGATTCCGATGAAGATGATTTCTTCGAGGATAAATATACTTAATGTCTTTTATTACTGTGAAATAATCGTTATATTCCATTAGATATATTGCAATAAAAGGCTGAGTTTTAAGTTATAAAGTTTATTGTTCATACTATTTAAGCCCAACTTTTATTGGTTATCAACATTTTTTCAAACATGAAAACAGTGAGTTAATAAATAAACGGACAAAATAGAGCAGAAGTTGGGCTTTTAGAGTTTTTTTACATTTGTTGTATTATTTAAACTCAGCCCAATAAAATAAGCTAGTATTTTTTTTATAATCTATCCTTTATAAGGGGTAAATATGGACCAACATATCAAACTTGAAATTAAACTTCCTAAAGTTACGGATATTGAGTTAGTTGCTTTAGAGGGATTGGAATTAATGGGACGGCATCTCGGGATTACTAATGATAAGATCGGTGAAGCAAGGATTCTTGTTACAGAGGGGATCATTAATGCCATCGAACATTCCGGCAGTGATATTCCTTATGTGAATGTCGACTTTACTATGACGAAAGAGAAACTGGTTATTCTTATCACAGATTTCGGAAAAGGTTTTGAACCGGAATCTATTGAGGAACCTGATATTACAGGAAAACTTAGCAGCAGCAACAAACGAGGCTGGGGGTTAAAATTAATGAAATCTATGTCGGATGATTTCGAGATAGAATCCAACCAGAAGGGGACAAAAATTACAATTATAAAAAATTTATCGTAAGGAGTGAATAATGGTTTTGGATTTTGAACTAACATCAGAAATGGTTAATGATGTTCTTGTTATGAAAACGGAAGGTTACATTAACAATGCCGGAGGGGAACAAATAGCTAAAGAATTTGAGAAGTATTTGAACAAAGGTGTAAGCAAATTATTGATCGATATTGAAAAATCAAAAGTTGTGAATTCGATCGGGATTTCTTTCTTGATTGAAATAATTGAAAAACTGAACGGAAAAGGCGGAAAGCTTTATTTCTCAAATCTTGATCCTTCAATCGAAAAAACATTTACCATAATGGGACTTTTCCAATTTGCCGGGAAAGTCGATTCGGTAGAAGAAATAAAATAATTAGGAATCTGAGCGTGACTACTGATACTATAACAGAAAAATTATCGATTCATGTGAAATCATTTCAGGAGAGTTTTGATATTCTTTCAAATTCTTCCTCATTGTATGAAATGTCAATGCAATTTATGAAAGTTCTGCGTGGTAGTTTCTTTACGACAAATATCAGTATGTTCCATAAAAATGATTATGATTCTGAGTGGAGAACTCTTATTGCCAAAGACGATGAATCAATTGAAAAAATTAGTTCCATAAGCGAGCAAGATTCTCTTAAGATTAATTCAAACGAGGAAATAACAGAATTATATACATCAACAAAATTAGTCGATTCATCATATCTGGGTATTTGGCTCGGGAAAAAATATGACGGTACGGAGTACACAGATATCGATAAAATCACTTTTCAAATATTTATCCAATTATTCGATAATGCCTATCAAGCGCTGCTCTCGCATAAAAAAGAAAAGGAATTGATATTTGATCTTAATAACAAAGTCGCACAATTGTATAACCTTATTGATACCGGTATCGAACTATCCAATCTGCATCATGGCGATAAGATGATGGAACTTGCAATATCGCGTGCTATCTCTTTAACCGACTCCTCGTTTGGAAGGATCAAAGTAACTGAGGATAATACTGTAATAGAAGAAGCAACTTTTCCACCGTATCTCGAAAAGGAAATGCATAAGAATCACAAAAGTTTAACTGAAAAATTTGTTGATGTAGGTATTGAATATGAGTTCACTCTATGCGAAAAAGAAAGCCGAACAGGAACAGTTGATTATGATGATACCGATCAACTGTTATTCGGCGCTATTGTAAGGCAAGTTCATGCAGCAATTGAAAATGATAGGTATCATAAGGAAGCGCTAGAAAATGAAGCGATGAAAAGGGAATTAGCTGTTGCTGCTGAAATTCAGAAAAGAATTCTGCCGGATAAACTTCCCGTAATTGACGGGTATGATCTAGCCGGAATAAATATCCCCTCGAAGGAAGTAAGCGGAGATTATTATAATGTCCTGAAATTAGATGACGGCAGATATGCACTCATTGTTGCCGATGTTACCGGGAAAGGAATGCCCGCCTCTTTACTAGTTAGCACTCTTGATGCATCTCTGCAAGCCTATTTAAATTTTAAAATTCCTCTTTCGGAAATGGCTGTTAAATTAAATTCAATTATATTCAGAGCCTCAACTGCGGATAAATTTATCACATTCTTTATTGCTGTATTAAATCCTCAAAATGGCGAGATTGATATAATCAATGCCGGACATAACCCTGCCTTGATTCTTCGGAAGAAAAAAGAGGTTGAAAAGATTGATGCCGGCGGTGTAGCATTTGGTATGTTCGATATGGGCCTGCCGTTTGAAGGACAGAAACTAACCCTGGAAAAAGGGGAGAGGCTTTTCATATTTTCCGATGGAATTCCGGAAGCAATGGACAAAGATGAAGAAGAGTATTCAGATGAGCGAATGGAAGAATTATTTAAAAATGAAATATCAGATAGTTCTAGAGATTTTATTTCAATGATACTTAGAGATGTACGAAAACATACGAAAGGTGAACCGCAGAGTGATGATATTACTGCTATATATCTGATTAGAAAAGAATAAAAAATTTATAAATAAATAAGACATTATATCCTATAAATAAGAATTAATAATCCGCTTAAGGAGATGTTAAAATGCTGATTCCGTTGACGATATTATGTTTTAGTAATAAGAGTTATATAATGAAATTGAACCTATGAAAGGGTCCTGAAATGAATAGATCAAAAAGTGTTTTAAATAAAATATCCATATTACTATTAGTCTTCTCAAGTTTGCTTTTAGCCCAAAAAAATATAACTACTGAATCGATTACAATTAAGGATGGGCTTTCAAGTAATATTATTCGTGATATTATTCAAGACCAATATGGATATATCTGGTTCGCGACTGCTGATGGAGTAAATATTTATGACGGATATAATATTACTGTTATCAAAAACAATCCAGGAGATTCAACGAGTTTACCCAGTAATCAGACATATAGAATGCTGGAAGATAAGCATGGAAATATTTGGATCACAACTAACGAAGGTTTAGCGAGGTATGAAAGGGATGTAAATTCATTTGTTACATTCAAATATTCAAACTCAACTGCCTCACAGGCAAATATAGTTTTACACATTTTTGAGGACAGTAGAGGTAATCTTTGGGTATCAACCAAAGATGGAACACTTTTATTCAATAGAGAGACTGAAAAATTCCAAAGATATGAAGTTATGAACATTGATAACAGTATTGCCAATTATGTTAATTACGGCGGAGCAATAGTAGAAAGCGATGATGGGGACTTATACACAATTGCTCAATCTTTTGGATTATTAAAATTTGATTATGAATCATTGCTATTTGTGCAAGTTCCTTTAAAAAATAATTTTAAGGACAAAATCTTATTAAGCCGTATTTTTGATGTCGTTGTAGATAGTGAAAATAATCTATGGCTTGCAATGACAAATGGACTCTTTAAAATTGATCTGAAAGAAAATAAAGGATATGATCTTACCCCATTTGAAAGAAGTTCGCAGCGGAATTTTTGGGATAATGCTGCTACTGGATTATTGATTGACAAAAACAATAATATTTGGGTGGGTACGGGAAGGAATGGAATTTATTTATTTGATACAAAACAACAGAAGTTTGAAAGGCTTATTTCAACATCTTCTTCCTTGATAACATATGAGGGATTTTTTGAAGATAATTCAGGGCTGCTTTGGCTTGGATCATCTAGGGGAGTTTTGATCTATGATTTTTATCGTAAACCGTTCGAGACATTTAAATTGTCCAATAATAATGAAGAGAATAGTAGCATTGCCGTAACATCATTTTCCAAAAGTTTTAGATATAAAGATAATGTTTGGCTTGGTACGGTAAAAGGCATTCATTTATTTGATAACAGTAATAAGTTAATAAAACCAGCCTCAAGAATTAATAAGCGGTTATCTCAAGTAAAAGGAACCGATGTTTCAAGTATTCAAGAAATAGATGACGGCACTTTATGGTTATCAACTCTAGGCAAAGGGTTATATTCTTTTGACTTAAAAACAAATGTGCTGAAGAATTACAAAAATATATTGTATGATAATACAACGATAGCTACTGATTTTATTCATACAATAGAGCTTGATAAAAAAGAAGATTTATGGGTCGGTACTCATCTTGGTCTAAATTTATTGAAGAAGGGTGAAAATGATTTTATTCAAATACCGTCTTTTCTTAATAGAAAATATGAAGAAAAGCTGAAGGATAAAATTGTCGATTTACGAAAAAATAGTAAACCTTTAAGCTCAATAATTAATGTTGGTGACTATGCTGATATAAGCAAAGAGTTTGTTCTAAGAAAAGACAGCAAAGTTCTTATCTACTCAATGGGCGAAGGATTACCGCAATGGAACATGGTTGATTTCGGGTGGTTAGCATCTAGTGATGGTGATACACTTTGGAGTGCAGGTGAATATAGTGAATCGTTTTATGCAAGCGGCGGACAAAAAAACAGAATAAAAATAGGCATTCTAAATCTCAAGGGTGGAAGATACAAACTGAGATATAAATCTGATGATAGTCATTCAGTCGAATCTTATAATACTCTACCTCCGCAAGATTCCTCTTATTGGGGAACACAAATATTTTCTTTGAATAATGAAGAGTTCAGCTCGTATCAAAATTTATTAGAAAAATCTGTAAATAATACCTTTCTACAGGGCGAAGATATCAAGACCATTATTGAAGATTCAAAAAATAATATATGGGTTGGAACTGATGATGGACTATCAAAAATCGATTCCAATTTTACAATTCAAAATTTTCTTCATAACCCATCCAATCAAAATTCATTGAGTAATAATTTTGTTCGTGATGTTAAAGAAGATTTAGATGGAAATATTTGGATTGCCACTGCAGACGGGCTTAATAAACTTGATCCAACAAATAATACTTTCACTGTGCTGAGGGAAAGAGATGGGTTGCCAACTGCGAACTTGTCAGCAATTGAAGTGGACAACGAAGGTGATCTGTGGGTGAGCGGGTTGAAAGGAATTTCAAAGATTGAACTTGGTGAAAGTGGAGATAAACAAATTATAGTAAACTACGATGTTAAAGATGGTCTGCAAGGATATGAGTTCATCAGAAATTCCTCTTTCAAAGATAAAAATGGAAAACTTTATTTTGCCGGTCTAGATGGATTTAATGCATTTTATCCTGGCAGCAGCAATAGGACACCACCCTTTGTTTCTATACAAAATATAAAAGTTTCGAACAAATCAGTTACAGATTTAGAGGATATTTCAACATCGGATATAAATTTGTTAAATGATTTGTCATTACCGTATAACCAAAATGATCTTTCATTTGACTTCGCATCAATCCATTTTTCACGCCCTGATAAAAACAGATTACTCTATAAATTGGAGGGTGTGGATGAGGAGTGGCAAGTTGGTGATAGAAGATTTGCATCCTACACAAATTTAGATCCTGGAGATTATGTATTCAAACTTAAAGGTTCTAATGGTGATGGAATATGGAATGAAAATACTAAAACAATTGATATTCATATTGCTTCTCCTTGGTATAACAACTGGACAGCTTATACGGTTTATGCGTTTTTATTCTTTGGAATTATGCTTAGTGTTAGAAAAATTGAAATGACACGTCAGCAGAAAAATGCTAAAATTAAAGAATCTCAGCTGCAGTTAGAATCTGCAGAGTTAAAAGCTCAAGCTGCCGAAGCACAGGCTTTAGTTGTTCAAGCGGAATACGAGCTTAAGAAAAAGGAACTTGAGGAAGCGCGTCAGTTACAATTATCTATGCTTCCCAAAGAGCTTCCGCAGTTACCGCATCTCGATATTGCAGTGTATATGAAAACAGCTACGGAAGTAGGAGGCGACTATTATGATTTTCATATTGGCTTGGATGGAACTCTTACAGTTGTTCTGGGGGATGCAACCGGACATGGAATGAAAGCAGGAACCATGGTAACAACAACAAAAAGTTTGTTCAATGTGCTTGCACCAAATCCAAACATAGTTGAAACATTTCACGAGATGACCAGATGTTTAAAACTTATGCATATGGAAAAATTATCAATGTGCATGACCATGATAAAAATAATGGGAAATAAAATTCAAATGTCAGCTGCTGGAATGCCCCCAATATTCATTTATAAAAGAGAAAGTCAATCAATTGAAGAACATATGATGAAAGGAATGCCGCTAGGTACGTTTAGCGATTTCCCATACTCATTAGTTGAGTGTGACATAAGCAGCGGCGACACAATACTAATGATGAGTGACGGTTTCCCGGAATTGATGAATGAGGAAAAGGAAATGTTCGGTTACAAACAAGCTAGGAATTTGTTTGAAGAAGTTTCCGGCGAATCCTCCGAGAATATAATTTCAAAATTAAAAACTGCCGGCTCAGATTGGATGAATGATAATGATCCGGATGACGATGTTACGTTTGTTGTGATTAAGATAAAGTGATTGAATAGAACACTGATCAAACGGATTTACACAGATTATTGGCAAAAACCTCCAAGGGCTCTAAGACCTTATTTATGACACTACAAGAAACCCAACTTTTATTGGTTCTCAAGACATTTTCAATTATA
>JAADIB010000139.1 GCA_013151565.1 Chlorobiota bacterium | reverse complement strand
ATCTGCTTCAGAATAAAATTAATTTCAGAAGTTCTTATTCTACTTTGCGACTGAGAGATACTGACACTCTTAAATTTATTTTTGATCCTTGTTGAAAAATCTTTATCAATTTTATCTGTTTCACTAGACGGTTCAAAAGGTTTATCGAACGGAAAATTGATGTGAACCGGACGATTATTTTTTACGGATTCTGAAAATGCATCTTTAGTGATTGATAATAAATGATTGAATGCTTTAGAGTTAGTTCCGGGCAGATCAGCAGAATAATATTTATGAATATGATTGTGATAAATATCAATCTGGTTAATAGTTTGATTCGCTCCGGTGTTCAATAGATAAGGCGGTCTGTCGGCAGTACAGACGATCAGCGGAACTCTCTGCTGATACGCTTCAATAATAGCGGGATAAAGTTCTGCTACCGCAGTGCCCGATGTCGTAACAATAACAACCGGCTTGTTTGTTTTATTAGCTAATCCTAACGCAAAAAACCCGCTTGAGCGCTCGTCAACATGTACGTATGATTTGATTTTAGAAGATCGTTGAAATGCAATGGTCAGCGGTGTGCTGCGAGAGCCCGGAGAAATACACGCATGCCTAACTCCTAATCTCTCAAGGGCTGAGATAAAAAGTTCAGACCAAAAGATATTACGATTGATAGATTGTTTCATTCTCAAAGAGAGATAAAATTGGTTTCAGTTTTAGTTCTGATTCTTCAAATTCATTGTCGGGATCAGAGCCTTTTACAATGCCGCAGCCGGCAAAAGCGTAGACGGTTTTTTCTTTCATCAATGCCGATCTGATCGCCACGGCAAACTCGCCCTCGTTATTAAAATTGAACCAGCCGATCATCCCCGAGAACAATCCTCTGCTATGATTTTCCATCTCCTTTATGGAATAGAGTGCGTTAGTCCATGGGACTCCGCATATTGCCGGAGTTGGATGAATTTCTTCCAAGATTGCAAAAATGGATTTCGGGGAATTTAATTTTGCTCTTATCGGAGTCCAAAGATGCTGAATGTTCGGCAGTTTTCTGATAATTGGTTTTTCTTCATAGATAATCTCATCGCAGAATTTTGAAAACGAGTTCACAATAAATGAAACCACTACCTGCTGTTCCTCTAAGTTCTTTTCGCTGGAAAGCAACTTTTGGGCAAGGTCTTCATCTTCTGCATGATCTTTACTTCTTGATATTGAACCGGCTAATGCATCTGCTTCAATCCAACCGTCAGAAATTTTCGCTAATTTTTCCGGTGAAGCGCCAAAAAATATTGAGCCGTTTTTCCTATACGCGAACATATAACACTTTGGATATCTTTCTGCAAGTTTTTCCATTATGCATGACATGTTGCCGGTTTTCTCAAGTTCAAATTTTATCTGACGCGAAAGGACAATTTTCTTAACTTCGCCCGATTCAATCTTTTTTAAAGTTAAATTGACTTTCTCATTCCAACTGACCTTTTCTTCTATGTCATCCTTATTGGTTGAAATAATGCGGTTGCTTTTTTGATCGATTCTATTTTCATCAAAAGTATTAAACAGATCGTAACCTTTCTGCAATTCAGTTTTATAACTTCCATCATAGAATGAACTGCCCCAAAAGTTATACATTAAAAAATATCCATCCTTTGATTTAACAAAAAGAATCTTTGGGATGAACCAGTCGGAATCTGAAAACCCTTTCCATAACATGTTAGATTCATCAACAGAAAACTTCATTCCCCCTAAAAACAAAGGGAGTGAAAGATTGAATTGCTCCCAATTATTGATGAAATTCTTTTCAACTTTGCTTACCAGATCAGCAGTTTGAGTTACCCTATCATTTCCGTCAATAGCAATATCATAAACAGCATCAATTCCAAGAATTGTAGTTTCTTCACTCGGCTTTTCACCAAAAAAGAAAATGTCGCTTCTTTTTTGAACAAGGTTTAGAATGGATTTAAAATTTATTTTTTGAATTGGACATACAATACTTACAAGAATGTTTTCATCTATAGAATTGTTTTCAAAAAAAGATTTTACCGTATTTAAGTGTACTTCCAAAATAGGATTATTCCGAAAAATTTATAACCTTCAAATATAATTGATTGTTTTGGATATTCAAATTCTCAATTTACATGTAAAATTTAGATGGGGGGATATTTGTGCATTTCTTTTTAGTTTAAGTGGGATTATTTTAATGTTCAATTATTTAATAATTTATACGGAAAAATAATTATCATTATTTAGATAGCTATGAAAAAGGTGAGGAAAAATGAGCACAGTAACACAAAATTTGTCTTCTGAAATTTGGAAAAAGATTTCAAACGGACACAGCAAAATTGAAAAACAGCACATGAAAAAGATGGCACAATATAAATTGACCCTTCCACAGTTTAATGTTATGGAAGTTTTATTCAATGCAGGCACAATGCCATTAAAAAAGATCAGTAATGAGCTTAATGTAACCGGCGCTAATATTACATGCGTAGTTGATAATTTAGAAAAACGTGATTTTGTTGTTAGAATTCCATCGAAAACTGACAGAAGAATCATCAACGCCCAGTTAACTGAAAAAGGGAAAGAAATAATTAAATCAATTTTCCCGGAATACTTGAGTTTGCTTGACGAGGAAACAACAAATTTAGAAGATAGTGAAAAGAAAGAATTTATAAGACTACTTGAAAAATTAGTAGCCTAAAATTTATCCCATGTTAAATGGTTGTCATTTTTGAAAAACTAATGCAACCCATTCTCCAAGGATTTCCTCTTCAACAAGAGAAAATCCTTTGGAGTTATAAAGTTCAGTAATATCAGTTTTATCCTCAATTAAAAGTCCCGAAAGAATTGCCTTACCGGAATTTTTTGTCAATTGATAAATTCTATCCGCAATATCAACCAGAATATGTTTATTAATATTTGCAAGTATCAGGTCAAACGGTTCTTCGTCAACATCGTAAATTTCAGCTAATTTAATTTCTACTTTTTCATTGACCTTGTTCAATTCAACATTTTCCAAACCATTTTCCAAACACCATTCATCGTTGTCAATTCCAATAACATGTTCAGCGCCGAGGAGAGAAGCGGCGATTGAAAGGACGCCGGTTCCACTTCCTACATCCAAAACACTTATTCCCTTATCAATATATTTATCCAGAAGATTCAATACTAACTTCGTGGTTTCATGCTCCCCTGTACCGAACGACATTTTCGGATCGATCGTAATTACCAATTGCTCCGGTTTCGGTGAGTAATCTCTGAAAGTCGGTTTTATAACTATCTTATCATTTACCTCTATTACGTCAATAGTTTTTTCCCATTCCTCATTCCAGTTTTTTTCTTCTACAGAAGATTCATCAATTGAAAAAGATGCTATCATATTCTGGTCTTTTAGCGAGTTCAGCATGTCACTTATTTGAACGACAGAAACTTCGCTCTTTTCATCGGCATAAACAGAAAGGGAATTTTCATTTTCGGTAATCCCCTCAATATCCAACTGCCAAAGCAATCCGCTCAAAACATCGGGATCAAAAGGACTTGCAGATATATTAAACTGTTTATGTGTTTTCATATTCTATTCATCAATGTTTGCAAGAATCTCGCAGATCTTATCTTGAAAATCACGTGCTGTTCTTGCGCTGCCTACAAAACTCTGTGTATTTATCGAAAAGGAAATCATATGTCCGTTCTTTGCCGTTAAGTAACCGGCTAAAGAACTCACTGCGCTTAGGGTTCCGGTCTTTGCATGAACATTTTCAAATGTTGGCGCTTCTTTCATCCTGCCTTTAAGGGTTCCATCCACACCGCCGATCGGGAAAGAATCGTAAAGAATTTGATACAGATCTTCTTTTTCAAAATAAAAATATTTTAGGATTTCATTCAGTAGTTCAACTGTTACCAAGTTGTAATGCGAAACTCCTGAACCATCCACCAACCTATAATCTTTTGGATTAAGTCCAACAATAGTTATTAAACTATCAATTACTTTCACACCTTTTTTTGCCGACGCACCTTTCCCATTGAATTGGTAGCCCAATGCCCTGAGTGTCATTTCCGCACTTAGATTGTCGCTTGTTTTATTAAGGTTTACGATCACTTCTGAGAATGGTCTTTCGCGCTCAACTAATATTTCAACATCATCCGGGGCAGTGCTTGTATCACATTTCCCTTGAACTGCGATACCGTGTTTTTTAAGTGTTGCTCTGGCAAGTTTAAGAAAATATTGATTGGTGTTTATTAAATTTATACTAGTCGTGTCAGGTTCGTCGTCAACGCCGATGCTGTCTCTAACTATTATCTTATCCGAATTATGCAGCCAATCCCGTGTTACCGCTAGATCGGATGAATCGCCTTTCACTGTTACAGCATTATTGATAAAATTTGGTTTCAAAAGATCCGGTATAAACGATACTTCCGGCTTTTCTCCAACAGTCGTTGACTTAGTAACCACTTTAACCGCAGCATCATTAATTGTTAATGGTGTCATGTAGGGGAAATCGGTTGCAGGGTCATCATCCCACATCCAGCCGTTTCCCCAATAGAGAGAATCCATTTTGGAAACATCACCATATAAATTCCCTTCTATTCTTGCAATACCTTCATCCCTTAACTGCATGATCATCGTGTCGAGATCCTCAGAAGTAAAATCTGGATCAAACCCGCCGATAAAATAAAGATTGCCGACCAAGACAGAATCATCAATCTCTCCGTCATGAGCAATTATAGTTTTGAAAGTATAATCCGGACCGAGAAAATAAAGCGCTGTTGATGTGGTTAATATTTTCATATTGGATGCCGGTCTCATCAGAAGTTTTTTATTATGCCGGTAGATTATTTCCTTTGCGGTTAAATCATATGCATCAACAGCCAGCTGACATTCTTGGAAAAAATCATCTTTCAGAAGGAGGTCAATATCATCTCCGGCTGTGAAAGGATCTGTTTGAGAAAATATTACGGTTGAAAACGTTAATAAAAATATGATTATCTTTTTCATTAAAAGTACTCCCGCTCTCTAAAGTCAACTCCGATCTCTTCTGTAACGAATTTTTTAGCTTTCTCTGTATCAACCGAGCTAAGCCCGACAATTGACATTACGACATGAGAATGTTTTTTCGCTCTCTTTGCAAAGTCAAGCATCTCAGCATGCAATGATCTGTCAACTCTCATAAGTTTAGCGTATTGTTCCGGATCGGTTGAGTTAAGACTTATCGAAACTGTATCTATCAATCCGGCAAGTTCAGGAGTTATGTCTCGCTTGTTTATATAATTGCCATGACCGTCAGTGTTCATGCGGGTTTTACCTCCTTTACTCTTAACATACTCAGCAACTTTTTTTACAACATCCCACCTTATAGTGGGTTCGCCGTAACCGCAAAAAACAATTTCGTTATATTTTGTCGGATCGCCAATCTCGGAGATGTAAACTTCTGCTTCGGGTTCTTCAGCCTTACTCATTTTCAGATTATATCCCTTTATTACCGCTTCTCCTTTCCTATCACAGAAAACACAATCGGCATTACACCTGTTGGTGACATTTATATAAAGTGAATTTCCTATTTGATATGTGTAACTTAACTTCATCTTATTTCCTATTCCGAATAATTTATATGCATTCCAAGACGTTGCTCTACCAACATCTTCTGTTCTCAATTTATGAATTTCGGCAACTGTTCCCGCAATGATTGGGATGTTAACCGGTTCATTTCTCTTTCCTCTATATGGAACTGGAGTCAGGAACGGAGAATCAGTTTCTAACAGAAGATTCTCCGCATCAACTCTAGCAAGGACTTCCCTAATACTATCGGCTTTTTTAAAAGTAATGTTGCCGGTGAACGAAATGTAATGCCCCATCTCTATTAACTCACGCGCATTCTCTACCGAACCGGCAAAACAATGATACTGTGCTTTTAATCTGCTTTCTTTATACTTCCGCGCAAACCCCATTATATCTTCATTGGAATCACGGTTGTGTACAATGATGGGCAGATCTAATTCAAGCGCTAATTCAATTTGTCTTTGAAACGCTATTATCTGTTTGCCTTTGGGTGAAAAGTCATAATAGTAATCCAACCCGATCTCACCAATTGCAACAACTTTTTCATGCTTTGCTAAAACTCTGATATCAGCGACCTGCGAATCGTTCCAATCTTTTGTATCATGCGGATGAATTCCAACGGCAGCATAAATGGAATCATACTTTTCAGCCAGATCGATTGCCTGCTGCGATGTCTCCAGATCGGTTCCGGGAACAAGCATATACTTTACTCCGGCATCCAAAGCACGCTGGATCACTTCATCTCTATCTTCGTCAAAGTTGTGGAAGAAAAGATGACAATGCGAATCTACATACATAGTTTCTCTATTAAATTATTGTTATGCTTTTTCTTCCCAAATCTGAATTAGTGTTGCAATATTTTTAACTGACGCTTCCATATCCTGAATTGCGACATATTCCGTATTAGCATGGAAATTGTGTCCGCCCGCAAATAAGTTAGGAGTCGGCAGCCCCATATAACTCAACCGTGAACCATCAGTTCCGCCGCGAATAGCCGATTGAATCGGTTCGATGCCCAATCTTCTAAGTGACTCTAGAGCATTTTCCTCAACACTCGGATGTTCATTCAAAACATTTTTCATATTACGGTATTGTTCAATAACTTCAAACTCGAATGATGAACCGGGAAAATCAGCAACAGCTTTTTCGCAGAGTGATTTCAGAAGGTCTTCAAATTCTACCAGCTTTTCATCAATAAAATCTCTGATGATAAACTTAACAACAGTTTTTTCCTCGTTGCCGTTTATTGAAACAGGGTGAACGTATCCTTCACGTTTTTCTGTGGTTTCCGGGGAAAGTTCTTTTTTCGGAAGCAGTTCAATTAAATTTGCTGCAACTTTCATCGAGTTGACCAGTTTATCCTTTGCATATCCGGGATGAACATTTATTCCGCTGAATGTAATAACAACTGCATCGGCGCTGAACGTTTCCGTTTCGACTTCGCCGCGGGTTGAACCATCAATTGTGTATGCATATTTTGCGCCGAATTTTTCAACGTCAAATTTATCCGCTCCGCGTCCGATCTCTTCGTCAGGAGTGAATCCCACTTTTATTGTTCCGTGTTTAATTTCCGGATGTTCTTTTAAATAATTAAGCGCATCCATTATTTCTGCTATACCTGCTTTGTCGTCGGCGCCCAATAATGTTGTACCGTCTGTTGTGATAATATCCATCCCGATCATATCATTCAACTCTGGATTATTCGCCGCATCAATTACTTTTCCTTCACCTATTTCAATATCACCGCCTTGATAGTTTTTGTGGATCTGCGGATTAACATTTTCACCGCTCACTGCAGGGGAAGTATCAACATGCGCAATGAACCCGATCACTGGAACATTTTTGTCGGTATTGCTTTGAAGTGTTGCCATTACATAACCGTTCTCATCCATATGGGCGTCGCTCAAACCTAACTCTAATAACTCTTCCACCAAATCTTTTGATAATATTTTTTGTTTTTCTGTGCTCGGAGTTGTTTCAGAATCTTCATCCGATTGCGTATCATATTTAACATATTTTGTGAATCGATCGACTACCGTGAACTTATAATTCTCGTCAAACATATTTTCCTCGTAAATCTGTTCTTAAATTTTAATTAATGAATGTAGTATATCGAAAAAGGGCAATAATTTCAATATAATGACGCTTGGTTTTCTTATATTTAACTATAAAAGTAAAAGAGGTAACAGAAGTGAATGTAATTGAGCTTATCAAAAAGAAACGAGACCGATCAAGTTTAACAAAAGAGGAAATATTTTTCCTAATCCATAATTATACGAAGGGAAAAATTCCTGATTATCAATTCTCGGCATTTCTAATGGCGGCTTTCCTTAACGGGATGAACTCTGAGGAAACCACTGCTATTACCGAGGCAATGCTATATAGCGGAAAGATAATCGACTTAAGTAATATTGACGGAATTAAAGTTGATAAACACTCTACCGGCGGAGTCGGGGATAAGACTTCATTGATTCTTGCGCCGATTGTTGCCGCTGCAGGAGTAAAAGTTCCGATGATATCGGGAAGAGGATTGGGACATTCCGGAGGTACGTTGGATAAACTGGAATCTATATTCGGCTTCAGAACCGATCTGAACTTAACGCAGTACCGCGCTGCAATTAAAAAGAACGGGGCTGTATTGATAGGGCAAACAAAAAGTATTGCTCCGGCTGATAAACTTATATACGCTCTCAGAGATGTAACTGCAACAGTGGAATCAATTCCCCTAATAACCGGGAGTATAATGAGCAAAAAACTTGCCGAGGGAATTGACGGATTGGTCCTTGATGTAAAAACCGGCAGCGGCGCTTTTATGCGAGAATTCAAAGATGCAAAGAAACTTGCAGATTCTCTTATACGAACAGCCAAATCGTTCGACAAAAAAGTGATCGGAATTATTACAGATATGAACCAGCCGCTCGGCAATTATATTGGCAATTGGCTGGAAGTAGTTGAATCCGTTAAAGCTTTGCAAGGCGAGGATATTAAAGACTTGATGAAAGTAACTCATATTTTATCGGGAGCAATGATATATCTTGGTAAAAAAGCCGGCTCAATTGAAGAAGGAGTAGAAATATCAAAACAGATGATATCCAGCGGGAAAGCATTTGATAAATTTATCGATATTGTAAAAACTCAAAACGGTGACACATCAATTCTGCTTGATTTGAATAAATATCCGAAATCAAAATATTCCGAAAAAATCACCGCATCAAAAACCGGATACTTGGAATCGGTAAATAATTATGAAATCGGGATGGCTGCCCTGGAACTGGGCGCAGGCAGATTGACAAAGGAGGATAAGATCGATCCGAAAGCCGGTATTATCTTTCATACCAAGATAGGTGACAAAGTTAAAAAGGGGGAAGTGATTGCCGAGTTATTCACCGATAAGAGATCAAAAGTCGATGACGTAAAGAAGAGAATTTCCGGTTCACTTGTATTCAGTAAAAATTCAGTTACTAAACCAAGATTAATAAAAAAAATAATCACATAATAATAAGGAGGAATGAGGAATAATGCCATTTTTAATAGCCATTGTAGTTTTTGTTGTTGGCATAGTAGTTTATTTCAAAATGAAAAAAATCGGTCGTAAGCAAGAGACATTTCTTGCTCTAGTAGCCGTGCTTGTAGCAGCAGGTATTGGAATATTTAACGTCTTCACTGTTGTCCCAGCCGGAACAGTTGGTGTAGTTGACTTTCTGGGAAACGTCAACGACAATACATTAAAAGCCGGTGTGAATTTGGTTAATCCTTTTGCGAAGGTGATCAAGTTCAGTATAAAAACTCAAGAATTAAAGGAAGTGATGAACGTTCCATCTAAAGAAGGCTTAAGCGTTCAATTGGAAATAAGTCTTTTGTTCAGACTTGACCCCGACAATGCAAATATCATTTACAAAACTGTCGGACCTAATTATGCTGAAATAATTCTGATGCCACAATTTCGTTCTGTTGTGAGAGGAGTTACTGCCCGCTACCAAGCAAAGGCACTTTACACTGCTTCACGCGAAAAGCTCGCCGGTGAAATAATGGATGAATTAGAAGGATTAGTCGGACCAAGAGGAATTACGATTGAAACGGCGGCGCTTCGTCAAATCATATTGCCGGAAAGATTGACCAAATCGATCGAGGAAAAACTGCAGGCAGAGCAGGAAAGTCAGAGAATGGCTTTTGTGCTTAAAAAGGAAGAGCAGGAAGCCGAACGTAAACGTATTGAGGCAAAGGGCATTAAGGAATTAAGGATTTCCAAACCATAGTATCGGAAGGAATAAACGACCAACTGCTTAGATGGAAAGGAATTGAAGCAACTGAGAAACTTGCCAATTCTACGAATGCTAAAGTCATAGTTATCGGTTCCGGTAAGGATGGATTGCCCTTGATTTTAGGCGGGAATAATTAATCTCAATGTTTTTTAATTTAATTGCATGCCACTGTGTGAACAGTGGCAGCAGTTGTAATTACATTTTTAAGAGGTTTAAATAGTAGCCGGATCTTTGTAAAGCGAATCTCCCGATTCACTTTTTTTATTGTACACTTTACGGTTTAATTATTTAATAAATATACTTACTTGTGAAGGATGCCCAATCCCGCGAATCGTGACTGGGTATCGGAATGTTTTAATATATCGTCCCGATGGGACTAGATATTCGATTTATATTTCAGTTAAAAATATCATGTCCCTCTGGGACAAAGATAAAAGACAAAGTCTGGGGTGTAGTGCCCAAAAAATATTTCTTAATAAATCTATACTTGTCCCATTGGGACAACATATTTATAAAAGCCTAATAGCAAAAGCAAAAAAAGTCCCATCGGGACGGTATTAAATGTTAAGAATTAATAAATGATTTTACTTTTACATACATGATGATCAACCGGAAGTTTCTGCATGGTACTTGCACAAACCATGACCGTTTTCATTTTTAAATTCCTTTAACTTTAATGATCTTAATATTTATCTACTCCCCTTTTCCCAATGACTTTCAACCAGCGAGTTGATTATCAGCTGGCTTCTGTGCCCATAAATTGGATTATTTTCTCTCGAAAGTTTATCAGCCAATTCAATTGCTACTTTTCCCGGGGGGGTGTTTGTGCTTTTTGATTTTTCCAAAACTCTTAAAGTTGTTTGATGGATTGAGAATTCCCAGTCTTTGGATAAATGCCTTTCGATTATCGGATCGTTATTAACAAAGCCGGCTTGTTCATCGGCGCAATTAACAATACCCATACGGTTAGTAAGAAAGTCAGGTACATAAATTATATTTCTGTCAAACAATCGTTCATCATCTTTATGCGGATCTTCAAGCTGGTTATTTGCAGCGCCGCAAATTATCTTAGCTT
>JAADIB010000420.1 GCA_013151565.1 Chlorobiota bacterium | reverse complement strand
ATTCCCGAGTGCTTTTATCGGGAATCTTACAGAAAAAATAGATTCCGTGTAAGAGCATCACGGAATGACACTGCTTAAGTTGACAGCATTGGTCTATGAGACTCCGGAAGGGCGAAAAAATATTCCGATTGATACTCCGTCCGCTTGCGGCGGGGTAGTTCATTCAAATTGTCATTTCCAAATTCTCTTATCGGAAATCCAATATACAGCAGATTCCCGCTTACAACATACGGGAATGACATGAAGCTTTAAAATATAAAAATTCGGTCTATTTTACTTATAAATTAAATGTTTGTAAGTATAACTAAAAAATTATTTTCTTCATGTACCAATTAAACCGGAATTATGCAATAGCGTTAAAACAAAAAGTAACTACAAGAAACAGATAATTAGAATAAGGACTTGCCCCGATTTACTCGGTCTTAGCATTTATACCCAAAAGATGAGATTGTAAAATCTATAAACGCTTAGAGCGAGTTAGTCGTCTATGCATTAATGCTTTTCTAATGCATAGATTGGGTTAAATTTTGTGACTTTGTAGAAATTTGATATTTCATCTTTTTAATTAATAAAATTGTATTTTTACCATTATCGTAATAGCTAAAGAGAGCCAAATGAAAAAATTAATATTTCTACTTTTTATAACTGCGCTTCTAATTTCAGAATCGATGTTAGCACAAAGGGAGACTACCGGCTTAGATATTAAATTCGGAATTCATCCCCCGGTGTTTCATTTTGATGAGCTTTATAATACAGGATATGGAATTTATTTCGGCGGGCTGTTTCCTTTCACTAAAGATCTGCAATTTACGCTTTATACAGGGTATCTTTCATGGAGTTTCGATAATAAAGCAATGAATCTTAAATACACAAACAAATATTATACTAACTTTGATATTGAAGCCCCTATGAGTCTTGTTCCACTGACTATCGGGATAAAATATTATGCAGCTAGAACCAAGGTTAAACCTTATTTTTCTGCAGACTTTGGTTTCTTTTATCATTGGCAGACTGTTAATGGTACATACACTTGGAAAAGTCCTACCGGTAGCGAAGATACTTATGTTCTCTCAGATCAAACAAGTTCAGGAATTCGTACTATGTTAAGCGTTGGTGCAGGAGTTGCAATTCCACTTTCCAAAACTATTGATCTGGATTTTCAGATCAAGATGCATGCTTTGTATAATGCCCAGTCTATCAGCAATCCGGGTGGCGACGGTCAAATAAATGGATCCTCTTCAACATTGTACTATATGGCTTTTTTGGTAGGAATAAACTATTATTTAGAAAATTAATTCAGCAAAAGGATGACGATGAAAAACTATATTATAATTTTTTGTTTAATGATTTTTACCGGATCGATTTATGGACAAGCAGATTATGGCTTTACCCTAAAAGGAGGGGTTAATTTTCCAGTTGGGGACTTTGTAAAATATTATAATGCAGGTTTCGGCGGTTTTGGAGGATTGTTTTACAACATTAATTCTGCAACAAGAATTTCATTCACTATTGGCTACAATAGCTGGGCATTAGATCTTGATGCATTGAATAAAGATTTGAATGATAGCGGAAACCCCGGCAGATATGATATAGAAGCTCCTATTTCAACTATCCCGATTTTGATCAACGTGAAATTTTTCTGGCGAAAGAATAAAAAGTTTCATCCTTATGTTGTACTCGAAGGAGGAGTTTATAAAACATCAAAGGAAGTATATGGAAGATTTATTCCTCAGGATGGCGAATCGCTACAGGTAACCCCAAGAGATGTGAGCACTACGGACGGCAGTTTTAATTTTGGCGTTGGATTTGAATACCCGTTAAATGAAGTGCTCACTCTTGATGTCAGTTCGAGGTATCATTTAGTTTTGAATCAAGACGTTTACAATCTTGGTGATATTGGTTATGGAACAACGTATTCGACCAACAATTTTATTTCAATCTTTGCAGGAATAAATGTGTTTTTTCAGTAAGGGATAGAACCAATATAATTTCTAAGATAGATGATCAACTATATCGGCAGCAGTTTCAAAATCTTCTGCTGTATCAATTTCCATACATTTATAATCTTCTACATCAACGGGGTAAATTTTCGCCCCGTTACCTATGGCTTCTTCAAAGATAGCTTCGTAAAAAATATTCACATCGTTTTTGTCTAAGACCCTTCTGTCAAGAATTGTAAATAATCGCCAGACGAGTTTCTTATCAAATTTTTGGATACCAATGGATTCTCCAACTGCAATTTTAGGATCAATTTCTTTGTTGATCTCCTTAATGCTTCCATCATCGTTGAGTATGATCTTTACTTCTTCTTCGTCTAGCTCTATCGAAGAGTCTACAGCGAGACAATTTTCATGTTCTGAATTTATTAACTGACCAAGTATTCTACTATCGAACACAATATCACTATCCATAAGCAGCATATTATGACCCAACAAGACATCCTTTGCTATCCATAGCGAATAGACATTATTCGTTGAGTCATATTTTTCATTGAAGAAAAATGTAAAACTCAATTCCGGATATTTCTTTAAGAGAAAGTTTTCAATCATCTCCCTTAAATAACCGGTAACAACAATAATGTCCTTTATACCGTTGAGGGCAATATTATCTATTGTCCTTTCAAGTATCGATTTTTCTCCAACTTTAAGTAAACACTTAGGAGTGTTATCGGTTAAAGGTCTTAATCTGGATGCTATACCGGCAGCGAGAATAACAGCTTTCATTTACTTCCTGCTAATTTTGTTGAATGATTAATTCTTCGTTGAAAAAGATATAAAACAACCGCATATAGATTTAGAACGGTAACTAAACCATATAAATAAATATCCAAACGGTTAAAGTATGAACAGATAATTAAAAACGAAAGCTCAGATGAAGGTCCTATATACGACCAAAAATGAATGATCGTTTTGTGTTTTTTATAAAAATTTTCCGAGTCATATTTTTTTGTTTCGGTTTCTATTGAGCTTTGCGAAAGGCTTAATTGAACGGTGGAATATTTAAGATAAAGCCAAATGATAAATCGCTGAAAATAATTTCCACCCTTTTCTCTTCCCTTCAGCAGTTCTTCTTCATATTCTTTTAAGTTATCTCCAAGCAGAGGTTCACGGTCTAATGCGTAATCGAGAAATCTGTTTCTGTAGTAATCTAAAGTGATTGCATGACCGGCATTTGATAAACCGGCAAGGATAACCAATCCCCAATAAAAAACCGGGTCATTTGACTGAGAAGCAAAACCGAATCCTATTCCGAGATAGATAGCAGTTGAAACAAAATAGTCGGAAACGCCGTCAAGTATTCTGCCGAAAAATGTTCCGTTCTTTTTAAGTCTTGCTAACTGACCGTCACTGCAATCAAGCACATCATAAATGATCAATAAAGTAGCAGCTATTGCCAGATAGGATGGAGTATTAAAAACATAAAGCCATCCACCGATAACACCGATTATTAACGCAACGGTAGTTATTTGATTAGGTGTTATGTTAGTTGGATAAATGATCTTAACAAAAATTGCAGCTAATGGTCTGAAAAAGATCAGATCAGATAACTCTTCAACTTCAGCTAACTTAAGTGATGATTTATAATCTTGAAACCAGCTCATTAATTATTATTTTGTTCAACAAATTTTTTAATTAACTCGATTGCCTTTTTGTTCTGCTCTTGAGTCCCGAGAGAAATTCTAATATGAGAATTTAACAACTTCTCATTCATAAATTTAATTATTACACCCATCTCTTTAAGGAAATTATTCATCGGGGGCATTATTTCTTTAGGAACTTTTACCAGAACAAAATTCGCATCGGATTTATAAACTTTGAAACCAGGTAAACGGTTAAGCTCGTTAAAATACAATTCTCTATCGCTCTTCATTTTATAGGCAATATCTACATAGTATTCAGGAGAATCCAAAGCTGCAATTGCGATCTTTTGTGAAATTCTGTTATATCCCAAATATCTGTTAGATATTTTTGCCAGAAGACTCAAGTTCTCACCAACAAGTGCATAGCCGATTCTTATTCCAGCCAAAGCATAAAGTTTTGAGAATGTTCTGATTATTATTAGATTTGGGTAAGTACTCACAAGATTAGCGGCCTGCTCATTGTTGTTGCTTAACCAATATGCTTCGTCAAGTACAACAACAGAATTTTTTAATTTGTCAAGCACCTTGACCAAGTCGTTGCTTGAAATTGAATTCCCGGTTGGATTATTTGGAGAGCTGACAAAGACAATGTCGGGATTTTCTCTATCGTAAATTTCCAAAAGTTTTTCAATATCATAATAGTAAGAGTCGTCTCCCTCGATCAAAGGGTATTCAATATTTATCCCGCTCACTTCATTTGCAATCTCTTTGTAATACCACCATGAATGTGACGGTATCATAAGTTTCTTGTTATTATGAAGATGGCATTGGACAACCTGCTTAAGCAGATCCTCTGCGCCGTATCCCAGCAAGACTCTTTTTTCGGGTACATTAAATTCGTTTGATAATCTTCCTGAAAGAATACTTTTTATTCCTTTTTTGTAATCCGTTGAATATTGATAAAACAGATCAGCAGAGGCATTCCTGGCAATTTCTATGCAGGCTGGTGCCGGTCCATAATTGTTCTCATTACGATCAAGATAAATGTTTTCCACAGCAATATTTCCTAGAATTCCAAAATTGAATTTAAAAACGTTTAATCAAGCCTGTAAAAATACAAAAAAAATGAATAATAAATTAACCAGGAAATTTCGATCAGCGATTCTGGGACAAATGTTTTGTAACACAGAATACTATTCTGTGCTACGCATATTTTGTTAAATTTAACAGTAAAAATATTTTTCCAAACTGTTATAATCAATTGTTTTTATTGATTATAATTTAGCCCCGAATTGCTGATTTCAATAAAGTTGAAATTTATGCCGGATAATTTATTAAGGAGTTGACCACATCCTGAAAAATTTTAGTTTAATAGTTAAAACTTAAAAATGAATTTTGTATCAGCTTAATAAAATATTAAAAGATTCCCAAAGCAGATAAATTCCAATTCCGCAAAGTATCATTCCTAATATTCTGATTGTCCAATTAAGAATTTCTATCTTGATTTTATTGCGGTATTTAACGAGAAGTTTTGCAAGAATTGTTAACCAGACAAATCCGCCCAGAGCAAGAAAAAATGCATAAGTCAAACTCAGCAAAAGAGTATAAGATGAATGCTGTGCCTCCTGGTCGCCGTGTGTCTGCGCAATGTATGTTGTATCGAGTTTTGTCAACTCGTCACCGGTAATTTCCTGCAGAGATGTTACATTTTCATGAACTAGTATATCCAGTCCGCCGGTGTTCAGCCCAATTGACGAAGCAAATGAAAGCACTAAAAAGGAAGAAGTCAGAACTCCGAAAAAGAGAGAAGGATTTGTGAGATTAATGAATATCCCGGTTCTAAAACCGCCTTTTTTCTCTGTTATTTCGCTTGTCTTTTCAGAGTTTTCAATATCCTCCAGTGTTAACTTTGTACGAATAATTCTGACACCAATTATCAAAAGGAAAATTGAACCGACAATTAATACGTAAGGAACTATTGAACTGTAAAGGGAAAAAAGCATTGCCAAACCAAACACTGCAATCAGAACATAAAAAAATTCAATTATTGATGCGCCAGATGCAGTACGCAAACAAAACTTAAGATTTCCCTTAAGCGCATTGGATGTGATTATTATACTGATAGGTCCGGCAATGGGCATAGAGAAAATAAACCCGGCAGAGAAACCAATAAGTACAACAGTAATTAAACTTTCAATCATTAATAATTAGCAATAATTTTAAATAATATTTTTACAGTAATTAAATATATTGTATCCTGTAATCAAATCAAATAAATTCAATTGAAGGAAATACTATGAATTTTAAAATTAAATCTACTATTATTACAATAATATTAACGATTTTTTGGTTTACGATTTCTATAAATGGACAAGGCACAATCATTCCACTTATGCAAAACGGTTGGGTCGGCGGCTTAAGCGGCAACCTCGGCTGGGATAATTATTCAATCAATGCCAGTAATTCTCTTTTGAATGTTGATTCAAAGGTGAAAGGGTTTAATTTTACTATCAGTTCCAGAAATGGAAGATTTGTTGAAAACAACGCCGTGATTGGATTTGATCTCCAATGGGAACAAAAGAATTCAACTATTACCCCACAGAATAATATTGTCAGCAGCGAATCATATGAAAAAGAACAATTAGGATTTATCGGCTTGTGGATGAGGTATTATATTCCATTCATAGGAACAGGCTGGGCAATTTATCCGGAAGCATCTGCAGGCTATGGAAACTTCAAATCGGTTAGCGAAAGGAGAGTTAATAATTTTACATCCAAGAATAATGCTTCAGCCGATGGATTTGTTTATAACGTTGGACTGGGCACTGCAATATTTGTCTCTAACAACATTGCATTTGAAGCAACAGCTCGCTATCAAGGCGGTAAGCTGAAAGGAGATTATGAGTTCACCGGACAGACGCTGGATAACCTCGAAATTAGATTATCCAATATTGATGTATTATTCGGTATTATGATCTATATGAGATAATGAAATAATATTGTGAGGCTATGCGTATTTTTTAGGATATTCAAAAGCTATTAATCTACCGCAATCTGATGCAACATTTTTCCACGATTCAACGTTCAACTCAATTACTGCAACAGCACAAGTCGGCATATTGTCAATATATTTATCAGCTAATAAGTTTGCTAGAACGGTGAAGCCTGGATTATGACCGAAAAGCATTGCGCTTTCATATTTATCATCAAATCTATTAATCAAATTAACTAAGTCGTTTGTTGTTGCATCGTAAATCTCTTTTGTTACAATTATCTTGTCAACCGGATAATCGATCTTATCAGCAATTATTTTAGCAGTGGTAAAAGCACGGTTTGCAGAACTAGAATAAATGATGTCGGGATGATATCCTTTATTGGCAAGTACTTCGCCCATTTTAGGGGCATCGCGCAGACCCCGTGCATTAAGTTTTCTATCGTGATCTGAGACTCCTCTTTCATCCCAGCTTGATTTTGCATGACGTATTATATAGAGTGTTTTCATATTTTTCGAATGTTGTTTGTTTTATATTGCTGCGACTAATTTAATAAAAGAAAATTTTAGAATTTGAAAAATTGAGTACTGTCTTACGTTTTACAATATTATTATTCTATAACTCATATATTTGTTTATGTTAAAATGTAATTTAATACAGTTGGGATCTCTATGGATATCTTAATAACAGCAATTATAATTATATTGGCGTTTATCGGTTTAAGATTTCTAATGCAGAAGAAAGCGCAGCGGGCTAAAGGTAAAGAAGTCGATATTTCGATATTCGACGACAAAATAAAAAAACTATTAAAATCAGAGAAATCGATTCTCTATTTTTATACTCCAACTTGCGGAGCATGCCGATCACAAACCCCAATAATTGATAAACTGGAATCGGAAACAAACGCTGTCGGGAAAATTGATCTATCGATTAACAGAAATGCTGCTAAAGAGTTTGGTATAATGGGCACACCTTCAACCGCTATAATGTCTGGCAATAAAATTGCAGAAATATTTATTGGACTTAAACAGGAAAACTTTCTAAAAAAGAAATTTGATGAAGTTTAATTGCTATTAGATAAATTACTGAACTGTCATACAAAGAATCATTGTTAGCATTTTCAATGGTAGATTTCTACTTCAAAAATAATTATTACACTGTGTGTAATTTCCGAGTTTGAAAAACACCTTTATATCAAATAGTTTCTGTAGGAATAAATTATGAGGTTTTATTTGTAGAGCGAGATTTATCTCGCTTAAAAATATGGTAAACTATAGGTTGCTTGTCTTTGCGCAGACGTAAAGTCTGCGCCTACTTGTATAACATGGAATAGAAATAAATATATTTCCGTTTTTGTCAATGTAAAATAAAACATATAATACACGGCAAAGTTTTTACACCAAGATACATTTTCACTTTAAAGAAGTAAGGGTTAAATTTAACTCTGTTTTAATAAGCATTATTTAAAATCGAAATTAAATGAAAATCTCAAAAAGAATAATTCGTCTTAATAATTCTCAGTCTTTTGTTTCAGTTCTGTTTTTTCACGTTTGCCTTTTCACTTTTGCAGTTTTGTTATTAACAAGCTGCAACACCACCGAACCACCGCCAAGTAACCAAAAGTTAACACTTACAGCAGAAGACGCAAGCTGCACAGAAGCGTGGCTTAACTTAAAAACAGATAATATTTCTTTACCTACAGAAATTGTGCTTAAGCAAAACGACTCAACAATAATTACAGCAAACATAAACAGCAGCGACACAACACTTTATATAGAAAACCTCCTCCCCAGCCAAACCTACACATTTCAAACAATCATCCCCGCCCAACAAAATGGCGGGCAAGCCAGCAACAAAGTTTCCATAACCACAATGGACACAACAAGCCACAACTTTACATGGGAAACTTTTACTTTTGGCGGAGGCAGTAGCAGCAGCCATTTAAGTGACGTTACAATAATAAATGAAAACAGCATTTGGGCAGTAGGCGAAATACACACAGAAGAAACAGACCAATTTGACAGCAATGGTGTTTGGATAAAGCCCTATAACGCAGTCCATTGGGATGGGAAGAATTGGGAGTTGAAGAGGGTATTTATTAATGGTTACTTCTATCCTCTGTATAGTATTTATGCTTTTGATGAAAACGATATATGGTTTGCTAATTTGAGTTTAATTCATTGGAACGGAAAAGATTATAAATTTTATACAACTCCCCCACTAAATTCAACTGGCACAGGGTGGAATATTAATTCCATTTGGGGCAAAAGTAGCAAAGATTTTTATGTAGTAGGCAATGGAGGTAGTATTGCTCATTACAACGGCAACAGTTGGAGAAAGATAGAGAGTAGTACGAAAGCGATATTGTCAGATATATATGGAATTAACAATGATATTTATGTAGCTGGGGGTAGTAATATCGCATATACCGGTATATTGTTAAAAGAGAATAAAGAGGGATTTAGTGTAATAAAGGAAGGCACATCCCAATATGTAGATACAATTTTCACTCCATATTTTGTTGGTTCACTTTCAAGTGTTTGGCTTAGTCCAACTGGCACACTTTATTTTGGCGGGCAAGCTCTTTATAAAAATAAATACAATAAAT
>JAADIB010000261.1 GCA_013151565.1 Chlorobiota bacterium | reverse complement strand
TGCATTTTGTCAGCTTGTTTCAGATAAAGAGCAAAAAGTGTTATTAAGAATCCGTAGCAACGATGGAGTGAAAGCTTGGCTTAATGGAGATGAGATTCACGATCATCACCTTGGAAGGGCTCTTGATGCAGAAACTGACGAGGTAATAGTTAATTTAAAAAAGGGGAAGAATCCGCTGTTGATAAAGGTCGATCAAGGTAGCGGTGAATGGGGATTGGCGTTAAACGTTGTTGATTTAGATGGGAAGTCGGTTCATGGGATTTCTTCTTCGATATATTTGAACTCTCCGATATCAGAAAAGATTCTATCGGCAAAGTTTGCTTCACCACCAGTGATTTTGAAAACGCCAAATGGAAATAGACAGATAATTAATGCGGAAATATTCTCTGGAGGATTAAAAGAATTAACATGCACAATTTCTAAAGATGAATGGAAAGTTCCACAGGAAGTAAAGTTCAAAAACATTACGCCTGGTAAATTTACTTTTCAAATTGAAGTACCTGTCATCACACAAACGGGCCCAGCAGATATTCAATTGAGCAGCTCTACTGATCAAAAGAAATATGAAAATGTTATTCTGAAAAAAACTCGGGAATGGTATGTTTATTTAGTACAGCATGTTCATACCGATATTGGTTATACTCGTCCGCAAACAGAAATCCTACCGGAGCATCTACGCTTCATTGATACAGCATTAGACTATTGCGACCTTACTGATGATTATCCTGATGATGCAAAATTCCGTTGGACGTGTGAGGTGTCATGGCCAGTTCGCGAATACTTGAAACGGCGCCCGCAGGAACAAATTCAAAGATTAAAAAAGCGAGTAAAGGAAGGAAGGATTGAAATAACAGGGATGTTTTTGAACATGTCTGAGATTGCAACTGAAGATGCATTAACTGCTTCTTTACAGCCTATCCGTGAATTTAAAAACAATGGATTCCCCGTGCAAACAGCCATGCAAGACGATGTAAATGGAATAGCCTGGGGTTTAGTAGATTATTTTAGCGGCATTGGGGTGAAATACGTATCCATGGGAATTAATAAAACACGTTCGGTTTTGCCTTTTGATAAACCAACAACATTCTGGTGGGAATCCCCTTCAGGGAAAAGAGTACTGGCATTTAGAGGAGAGCACTATCATTTAGGAAATAATTGGAAATTACACGAGGCGAATCTCGATTATTTTGAGCCGAGATTTTTTGAATATCTCAATTCACTTGAGGCAATAAATTATCCGTTCGATAGAATTGCAGTTCAGTATTCCGGCTATCACACAGATAATTCACCTCCATCAACGAAAGCATGTGATCTTGTAAAAGTCTTTAATGAAAAATATGTCTGGCCAAAATTACGAATTGCAACTGTTAAGGAATTTTTAAGTTATGTTGAAGATAACCATGCGGATGAATTGGAAACTTATCGTGTCGCCTGGCCCGATTGGTGGACAGATGGTTTCGGTTCTGCCGCTCGAGAAACCGCCGAAAGCAGAAGAGTTCATACAGCGATGAAAACAGATCAAGGAATGCTTTCAATGGCAAAATTATTGGGAGCAAACATTCCAGCGAAAACAATGGAGCGAGTCTCCGCTGTTCAGGATGCATTGTTGTTTTATGACGAGCATACTTTTGGTGCGTCAGAGAGCATTAGTGATCCCATGGCTGAAAACAGCATGGTACAATGGGGTGAAAAATCATCTTATGTTTGGGAAGCGGTAAAAAAAGAAGGGCTTTTGCGCGAGGAGGCATTCGGATATTTGCAGTCATTTTTACCCCGATCAAACGTACCAACAGTGGCAATATTTAATACGCTAAACTGGCAGAAGTCTGGTCTCGTTAAGATATTTATTGATGATGAGATATTACCTCGTGAAAATGAATTTAGAATTGTTAATGTTACGACTGGTGAAGAAATTCCTGTTCAGGCAATTAAAAGTAGAACTGAAGGTACATATTGGGCATTATGGGCAAAGGATATTCCACCACTTGGTTATGATATTTACAGAATAGAAAAAAGCAAAAATAAAAGGGTATCTGATACAAAAACCGATTCGAAAAAAGCAGAATTAGAAAATAAGTATTACAAGTTAAAAATTGATTCTAATACAGGGGCAATAACCAGCTTGTTCGATAAGGAACTAGGAACCGAACTTGTTGATCAAAACAGTGATTGGGATTTGGGGCAATTCATTTATGAAAAGCTGCAAACTAAAAGAGATTTTAATAGAGAAGCATTTGAACGAACCAGTTTGAAAAATGTCAAGGTCGCTAATATCTCTGACGGTCCAATTTGGAAAAGTCTGCACATATCGGCTGATGCGGAAGGTACCGATGAGCAGGGTGGAATGAAGATCGAAATCAGGCTATACAAAGTTGAAAAGAAGATCGAGTTATTTTTTCAGATGAGGAAAAAACGTATCTATGAATCTGAGGCATGCTATGTTGCTTTTCCGTTCAACATGCCTGATGGAAAAATTGTTTACGAAGCACAAGGCGGTTTGGTAACACCAGGGAAGACGCAGCTACCTGGTTCGGCTTCCGATTGGCAAACAGTTCAAAACTTTGTTGCCGTCCGAAATAACGTAGGACAAATAGTCTTCGGCAGCAGTCAAGTTCCTTTGGTGCAATTCGGCGATTTCAACCTTGGCAAATGGCAGCCTGTAACAAAAATTGAAAAGCCGCACGTTTATTCATGGGTCATGAATAATTACTGGTTTACAAATTTTAGAGCCAGCCAAGAAGGGGAATTTAGGTGGAGTTATTATCTGACATCACAAAAAGGAAATAGTAATATCGAGGCTGAACGTTTTGCTACCAACTCAAATACGCCATTAGTCCCACGCGTATTGCTGCCTGGTAAAGGAGGTAATAAATCAGCTAAATATTCTACTCTCAAGCTAAACGCAAGTAACGTGGTACTAATTTCTGCACGACCTTCCTACTATGATGATAGCATAATACTTCATCTGCGAGAAGTTGAAGGTAAATTCGCCACACTTAATTTGAGTGATAAAATAGAAAATGTAAATTCAATAGACGAAGTGAATACAATTGAAGAGTTGATAAAAAATGATATAAATAAAATCGACTTCGAACCGTTCGAGGTGAAATTTGTTAAGCTGAAGTTATAACATTACTAAAATATGAATGACGAATTATACTCACTTTATAAAATGAAAATAATGTAATTAAACTTAGAGGGAATTTGAAATAAATTGGCAGGAAATTGTGCAGATAGGAAAAACATTTTTACATGTTTACAAGCAATCGGATAAACTATTTGCTGCCTAAGAAAAATATACAATTATTAGGCACATCAATATGCGGTAAAGTTAAAGAGACCGAAGTTGTGAATATCTTTATTAGAAAAAGAAAATAACTAAGCTGCAAAGGAATATACAATGAATAAAATAATAGAGCCAGAGGTAAATGTCGAAATTGAAAGCGGTAAACTAACTGGCAGCAAAGTAATCACCGTTTCAAAAAAACTTAGCGACTTAGCAAATATTTTTAGGAATGAAGATACTCGCAGAGAGATGAATCAAGACCAGGTGATTTATAGGGTACAAGCTTATATGCCGGTTGACGAAGGAACAGAAGCAGGATTATTTTTTGGTACTACAATTATTTATCCGGGAAAAGTTGGTGATGAATACTTTATGACTAAAGGACATTTTCATGCTCAATCCGACAGAGCTGAATATTACTGGGGAATTGAAGGTGAAGGTATGTTAGTGCTTATGGATAGAGAGAGAAATGCTTGGGTAGAAAAAATGTATAAAGGAAGTTTGCATTACATACATGCTGGTGTTGCTCATCGCACAGTTAATATTGGAGAAGAAAAACTAATATTTGGTGCTTGTTGGTCTTCAGACGCTGGGCATAACTACGATGAAATTATTAAAAACGGATTCTCTGCAAGACTTGTAGAATTAGATGGTGAACCAATATTGGTCTCTGAATAGGAAAACAACCGATGATAAATGTTGCAATAGACCTTGGCGGAACAAGAACTAAAGTAGGAATATTAAAGGAAGATAACCTTCTTGGATATTCAATTGAGGATTCTTCTTCACAAGATTCATTCACTGTCTCAATGGAAAATTTAACAAATATAATTAATAGATTGCTATCAAATAACTCCGTAAATAAAAATGAGGTAAACGGAATTGGTTTAGCTTTCCCAGGTCTAGTTGATGTTAAAAATAATAAAGTTATTTCGACAAATGAAAAATATAATAGCGCTAAAGGATATGACTTCTATAGTTGGGCTGAAGGAAATTGGAATGCGAAATTCAAGATTGAAAACGATGCTCGTGCTGCCCTAATTGGAGAATGGCAGTTTGGTATTGGGAAGGGAATTGACAATCTGGTAATGATGACAATAGGAACCGGTATTGGTGGAGTATGTTTGATTGAAGGAAAACTCCTGTACGGTAAGCACTATCAAGCTGGAGTTTTGGGTGGACATTTTACAATTGATTACAACGGAACAAAGTGTAATTGTGGAAACATAGGTTGTGTGGAATCAGAGGCTTCTACTTGGAGGCTTAAAGAATTAATCACAAATCATAAAATGCTTGACGGTAGTCTTTTAGCAAAAGCAGAAATACTTGACTACGAAACACTATTTAATGCAGCACGTAAAAATGATAAACTAGCAATTGACTTAATGAATCATTCATTGAATACATTGGCTGCCGGTGTTGTAAATATGATACATGCTTACGATCCGGAAATAGTAATACTGCACGGAGGAGTGATGAAAAGCGCTGATATGATTATTCCGTTTATCCAAGATTATGTTAATAAACATGCATGGACACCTTGGGGGAAAGTGAAAATTGTTCAATCATCTTCAATTGATTATTCAGCTCTTTTTGGAATGAACTATTTGTGTAATTCATGAATTTAAACAAAGTATAATATGACAAGTAAATTTAACAGCTTCCCATCTGTGAAAGTAACCGGAGATCATAAATGTTTAACCGGTTGGAATGCTATTACAGAAGAACTATTAAAAAAATTGAATGGCAAAAAAAATGTTGTCGTTATTGAAACTTACCATGGCGTTTATGATGAAGAAATAATTTCTGAAATAAAAACTGGAATGAAACCTCTTATTTTTATTAATGCCAAAGAGGCGATGCTTTCGGAAGAAGAAATTAAAGAGTTGGTTTTTCCTGACACAACCGATGACAGAATATTTGGTTTCCTTACAAGGCTGCAAATTGAAGCCTTTTTCAATACTAATAAAATTAAAGAACTACAAAATAAAATTGACTCAATTGATGAAGGATTAATTGTAATTTATGGAATTGGCGCGTCACTTATTTCAGAAAGTCCAACATTGCTCGTTTATGCAGATATGGCACGTTGGGAAATACAGTTAAGATTTCGCCGAAACGAAATTAGCAATATGGGTATAACAAATACAAACGAAGATTTTGCTCGGCAATACAAGCAAGCATTTTTTGTTGACTGGCGTGTGCTTGATAGATTTAAGAAGAGGCTCTTTGAGGAAATAGATTATCTCTTAGACACGAATAAAAAGAATAACCCTAAAATGATTACCGGAAATGCTTTGTTAGATGGATTAAAACAAACGGTTAAACAACCATTCAGTGTTGTCCCGTTTTTCGATCCGGGACCTTGGGGCGGACAATGGATGAAAGAATTCTGCAACTTGGATAAGAGTGTGGAAAACTATGCTTGGTGCTTTAACAGCGTTCCCGAAGAAAATTCACTTTTACTAGAGTTTGATGGAGAAATAGTTGAAGTCCCATCTATTGATTTAGTATTCTATCGACCAGAGAAATTATTGGGCAAAATGGTACATGGTAGGTTCGGTGATGAATTCCCAATCCGATTTGATTTTCTCGATACGTTCGACGGTGGAAATTTGAGTCTTCAAGTTCATCCACTTACCGAATATATCCAAGAGTATTTTGGAATGCACTACACACAAGATGAAAGCTATTATATACTGGATGCAAAACCAGGAGCGGAGGTTTATCTTGGACTTCGCGATGATGTTGATCCCAATGCGATGATATCAGAACTAAAAGATGCACAAAAAGAAAATAAACTTTTTGATGCAAAAAAACATGTACAAACATTCCCGGCAAGAAAGCATGACCATTTTCTTATACCTGCTGGGACGGTTCACTGTTCTGGCGCAGATGCATTGGTTTTGGAAATAAGTGCGACTCCGTATATCTTTACTTTTAAGCTGTGGGATTGGGGTAGGCTCGGTTTAGATGGGCTGCCTCGCCCTATTAACATTGAACACGGCAAAAATGTTATCCAATGGAACAGAACAAAATCGTGGACAGAGAAGAATCTTGTAAATCAGATTGAATCTATTGATAATGGAGATGGTTGGCGTGAAGAACGAACCGGATTGCATGAACGTGAATTTATAGAGACACGTCGGCATTGGTTTACCAAAAAGGTTACTCACAATTCTTCTGCCGGTGTTCATGTTCTAAATTTAATTGAAGGAGATGAAGTAATTGTTGAAAGTCCAGAAAATAAATTCAATCCTTTCATAGTTCATTATGCAGAAACGTTTATTGTCCCAGCTGCTGTTGGGGAATATACTATCCGTCCTTTTGGGGAATCGGAAGGAAAAGAATGTGCAACAATTTTAGCTTATGTAAGAGGATAGAGAATGAAATTTGATCCGGGATTTAATATAGAACCTTTAGTAAACCCGTTAGGATTTAATTATGGAAAAGATTGTTTTGGACCGACGGTTGAAAACAGAACTCTCGATTCAATTCGTAAAAGTTTGATGGACCCAAATTGTGACGGACCAGAGATAGTCTATTCAATTGCTATGGATGTTGGAAAGATTGAACATCTGCAAACTCTAAAAGAAAAAATGCTTTTGTTTGGAGCTGTTACATATTCTGCTGGTAAATTGGGTAAAGAACCAATACGCAGCCAAGGTCACATTCACAGAAAGTCTAGTCATAGCGGATGGTCGCCTCCAGAAATTTATGAAATTTGGACAGGCAACGCAATAATTTATATGCAGGAGTTCGCTAATGATAATCCATGTAAATGTTTTGCTGTTTATGCGGAAACCGGCGATGTAGTTATCGTTCCTCCGAATTGGGCACATGCAACAATTAGTGCGGACCAATCGCAGCCACTTACGTTTGGGGCATGGTGCGATAGAGAATATGGCTTTGAATATGATAAAGTCCGTGCTCACGGAGGTCTTGCGTGGTATCCACTTGTAACTGATAATGGAGAAATATCGTGGCATTCAAATCCAGAATACGAAAAATCTGATTTGATAAAAAAGAATCCAAATGATTATTCACAATTTGGAATTATAAAAGGTGAAGCGGTTTATAAAACATTTGAAAAGAATCATGATGTATTCCAATATGTGTCTAAACCGTATTTGAAAGAGAAAGAGTGGGAAGTGTTTATCCCATAAAGTAGAAGCGTTGCACACAACGTTGGTATTGAAAAATAAAATAAATAGAAGAATATATTTTGAAAGATCAATCTGTCAACACATTATTTATTTATCGCATCTCGTTTGTTGCTGCTCTGGGTGGACTGTTATTTGGTTATGATACAGGTGTAATTAGTGGCGCTCAACTCTATTTTACTGAGTATTTTAATTTGTCTTCATCAGAGCAAGGCTGGGCTGTAAGCAGCGCTCTTTATGGATGCCTAATTGGAGCCGCTGCCGCCGGGTACTTAAGTGATAGATATAGTAGAAAATATGCACTAATAATCTCAGCAATTCTATTTACTATATCTGCTTTGGGATCTGGAATTGCCGATTCGCTTACAGAATTAAGTGTTTATCGAATTATTGGTGGACTTGGAGTTGGTATGGCGTCAATGACCGCGCCAATGTATATTGCAGAAATAGCTCCAGCAAAACAACGAGGTAAATTAGTTACGCTCTACCAACTTGCAATTGTAATTGGATTTTTTGTCGTATTCCTTGTAACATATTTTATTGGCAGTGGAATTGAAACTGATTCGATTGCACAACTTCATACCCAAAACGTTAATGACGGTTGGCGAGTAATGTTTTGGTCAGAGCTACTACCGGCAATTGCATATTTCGTATTCTTATTTACCGTACCGCACAGTCCAAGATGGTTGTTTTTGAAGGAAAGAGAAAATGATGCAAAAAAGGTTATATCAAAAATAGTTCTTGATAAGAAAGAAGCTGAATCTGAGTTTGATGAAATAAAACAATCAGTAGCTGCAAATGTTCATCCAGGTTTTCGTTCTATATTTGCTAAAGGTATGTTGTTCATATTATTTATCGGTGTCGTGCTGGCTATGTTACAGCAAGTTACGGGAATTAATGCAATTCTCTACTACGGTGCAGAAATATTTAGCGGTGCTCTAGGTTATGGACCGGAAGATGCGCTTAAGCAGCAACTTTGGGTAGGCGCGGTTAATTTACTATTTACATTTGTTGCTATTTTTACAGTGGATAAATGGGGAAGAAGACCATTATTAATTACCGGATCAATTGGAATGTTTTTAAGTCTCACAATTTTGGGATTATCTATTTATTCAAATCAATTAGGAATTGTTTCTCTTCTAGCAATATTAGCATTTATCGGTTCATTTGCTTTATCAATGGGACCAGTGGTTTGGGTACTGATATCAGAAATATTTCCTAATAACCTAAGAAATATCGGTATGGCAATAGCAGTTGGTGCAATGTGGCTATTTAATGCTATTGTTGCAAATTCTTTCCCGGTAGTTAATAATAGTGAATTTAATAATGAAGTATTTAACGGTGCGTTGCCATATTTTATATTTGCATCATTATGCATTGTGACTTTTCTCTTTGTTTGGAAGTATGTGCCAGAGACTAAAGGAAAATCTCTTGAAGAGATTGAAAAGAAAATATTTAGTGGGAAGTCAAATTTTTGAAGGATTTTAATTAATTGTTCTTAAGACTATGAAAAAGGAAACCGTTATGTTGAAAATAAAGAAAACTGCTTTGATTAATCAAAACGGAAGGATAGATGAAGCTATTTTTTAACTTTGCTGTAACGAAGTTGATTCTCGGAGCGATGATCTTTGGGGTGTATACAGCTAGTGCTCAGGATATTGATCAAGTGTTACGATAAAGCATCCCCTAGCTTAATGCAAATGCCGATTCCAATGGACATAGAGCAGACCGCAACTTCTCGTCAGCTCAAAAAGCCTATCCTTGCTTCACGACTGTTGGACGACATGGAAGATGAAGTTAATTGGTCACACCATGGTTATGGTCGAATGGAATTTACAAAGCATCGTGCTAAAGATGGAGAACAATCTATTCGTCTCGTCTCTCCAACCTTGACTAGTAAACCAAGCAGCGGTCGTCCGATGGGAACAGCAGTTATACGCCGTTCATTTCAACAAGAAGATTGGAGTGAATATAACAGAATTTCCTTTTGGGTCTATCCGAATCAACCAAATGCACAAATCATTTCCATGGGTGTCGTATTGAAAGTAGCGAATGATCCAGCGATAAAAATTCCGTATAAGTTAGAGAATTTTCATTACTTTCTACTTAAACCCGACCAATGGAATCACATTATATGGGAGATACCGCAAATTATTAGACACAAGGTGGAAGCATTAGAATTCCATTACCGGGTACGCGGTAGAGAACCGGGTGTTTCTCATACTGCTCGTTTTGATATTGACAACTTAGAATTACAGCGTGTGGAACCTGATTATTTTGAAGGATGGGAAGTTGCTCCAGGCAGAATTGCTGCTAGTCAAAGTGGCTATACACCTGATGCTAAGAAAACAGCTATTAGCAGTACGATTACCGGAGATACTTTCCAACTTCTGGATGCAGAGAATAAAGAGGTAGTTTTAACTAAACAAATAGAGAAGGTTAAAACACTTCTAGGTAGCTATCAAGTATTAGATTTTTCAGATGTTAGAAAACCGGGGATATACATAATTAAAGCTGAAGGAGCAACATCTCCTCCAATTCGTATCAAAGATGATATATGGTTGGAATCGATATGGAAATCGATAAATTTTTTATATGCTGAACGATGCGGATATGAAATACCGGGAATCCATGCAACTTGTCATCGTGATTTGATGGTAGCACATGATGGTAAACAAATTGTTATAAACGGTGGTTGGCATGATGCGGGCGACCTTTCACAAGGACTCACCAACACAGCGGAAGCGACTAATATTATGTTTAGTCTTGCTGAATTAGTAGGGGAGCAGGATACAGCTTTAGCATCTCGATTAACTGAGGAAAGGAAGCACTATGGGGTCTTGATTGGCTGCTTAAAACCCGTTTTGGAGACGGTTACAGGGCTGTTTGGACAACCATGGATCTTTGGACTGATGGAATAATCGGCAACATGGATGATATTGTGTGGGAGGCAAAAAATAGTACTCATGCTAATTTATTAGCAGCTGCAGCAGAGGCGAGTGCCGGTCGCATTCTTTCCACTTTCCAATAAAAGACCTGAACTTGCTGCTCAAGCTTTGCAAGCTGCAGAACAAGATTGGGATTTCGTGACTGAGGTTAAAGATTTGAAGATAGCGGCGTTTGCAGTAAACGCTGCCATTGAATTATATCGAGCTACAGGAAAAACTTCTTATGCAAATTCTGCTGTGGAATATGGCAAGATCATTCTAGCGTGTCAACAGAGAAAAATAACATCATGGAACTTGCCAGTAGCCGGATTCTTCTATACAACTCCTGATAAAAAGAGTATTGTTCATTATTCTCATGATAGTCACGAACAATCTCCAATAGTCGCTTTATCACAGCTTTGTAATTTATTCCCAGATCACCCTGATTGGATAAAATGGTATTCAGCTGTATCAC
>JAADIB010000192.1 GCA_013151565.1 Chlorobiota bacterium | reverse complement strand
TGTGTGGATAATGCTATCTGGTTTGTTTCAAATAATGCTACAGGTCCATGGGTAGTTAGTGACAAACGACCTGACGAAGTGGATGAAATCCCTCCAAGCAGTGAAGTTTACAATGTTAAATATGTTTACATATACGATTCCACTCCGGATATCGTTTATGTAGGTTATTATCCTGGTTATACCTATTCGTATGTTTACGGCGGAGTTGTCGTTTACGGCACGGGTTATCATTATCATCCTTGGTATGGTCATTATTATTATCCGCGACCGGTTACTTGGGGTTTTGGTGTTCATTATAATCCCTGGACAGGATGGGGATTTTCAGTTGGGTATAGTTATGGCTGGGTTGGATGGCATATGCATCCCTACCGTGGCTGGTGGGGTCCGCGAGGTTATCATGCAGGCTACAGGCATGGTTATCATCGAGGCTATCATCATGGGGCTAGAGCTGGTTACAGAGCAGGTTATAAAGCGGGTCAAAGGAATCCGCGTAATCTTTATCGAAATCCGAGAACAGGAGTTAAAACAAGACCTGCAACGCGAGACAATAAGGCAAGAATTGCAGCTAATAGAAAAGCAAGACCATCGACCAAACCAAACAATATGTACACCGATAAAAAGGGGAATGTATATCAGAGAAATAAAAATGGAAATTGGACACAGAAATCTAACAGAAGTGCCGTACAACCATCAACGAGAAATAAACAGACAAATAAAAGTAATGTCCAGAGAAATTCTCAGAAGAATTTGAATAGATCGTACCAGAATAGGAATAGAGGAACCCAGGAATACAATAAAGCGAGATCATACAGTAGACCAAGTGGAAGAGCACGTTCGGGAGGTGGAAGAAGAAGATAAAATGGTTTTAAGGAATAGTACTAAGTTCTAACTATTACAGTAATAAAAGGGAACAAACTTGAACTACTCTGTCTACGTAAAAAACATTATGCCGGATATGGTTATTTACATTGAACTTCAATGGAGTTCAGATATAGTGATTACGGTGTAGTCAAACAAATAACCATATGCACAGCCTGTGGAAGTTCCCGTTTTACTGATTACCCCATCTGTATGTATATCGATGACGGAAATAAATATCTAATGCTGATTTGCCTGGGTCGAAAAACAATTGCTGCTGCTGCCAAGTAACCTCAAAACGGAAATGGAGATCATAACTAAAGCTACGATCCAACCCAAATGTAACTCCAGCATATTCCTGATACTGACCTTGTTTTCCGGCAAAGGTATAAAACGCTTCTCCAATAGCGGTCAGGCTGTAGTGCTGCCCATCGATGTGAAATTTTTAGCTGATAGCGTAATCGTAAGGAATTTTTTGAAGTCCATGTTGAAGTGTTAAAATCGAATCTCTCTTCTAAGCGAAGATAATGACGTAATGGTATTCGTCCTCTCGGTCAGTGTAAGAAACTCCCTGAAAAGGACAAAATTTCCCAACGATTTTCGAAAGCCTGATTGATCGAATAAAAATTACCAAGTCCTGTAGAGAAATAAAACCCTTTTCCTATTGGAATGCGAATTGAAGGTCTAAATTTTCAACTTGGTAGATATATTAGAAAAGTAAAAAACTAGCTATCATCTGAAATGAGAGCTAGATGGACGGAAACATCACTTGCGCAAATTGAACTAAGAATGAGAAGAATAAATAATTACGAAAAACTAAGTTTACTTAGAACTGCTATTAAGGCAGAATTAAATTAAGAACATCAGAGAGTTGCTTAACTATTCTAGAAGTCCTTAATTTCAACTAGGTATGACTTTTGATCTCACTACTAAATTGTATTGCAAACAAGACTATTCTATTTCTCTTAATTTTTCCAAGTATTTTTCTTGTATCATAATTGAGGGAATTTTCCCGGTTTCATTTTTGTAATTATTCTGTATTCCCATTAGGACAAACAATTCATCAACTGCATCAAACATATTGATAAGAGGGAATTCCAAATCCCGCAAATAGTGGATTAGTTTTAAAGTCTTGAACCCATCAAACCAAAGTTGTTTCTGCTTATTGATTTGATCCGTAGAATTTGTGTTCTTGAGTATCTTATTCCAATTCACTGCAAATTTATTTTCAACCAAAAATGCTTGTAATGATCTACTGATTTTTCCCGCATGAATTAAATATTCTTCAGCCGAAAGGATTTTGTCAGAATGAAAAACCTCGTTCCATTTTTTCAAAACCGTGAATGATTCAGGCGCATAGAGCAAATATTCGTTCTGTACTTTTTCAAGAAACCGTGTAACTCTTTTCCCTGTTCCAAACGGTACACGCCATGAACCGCGGCTTGAAGGATAAACAGTTGTACCGTCAATCTTTTTAATTTCTGTGATCTTCGAAAGTTTTTCCATAAAGTAAAAATCCTCGGCGGCTTTCCGTTTGTTCATCCCTTGAATTTTAATATAACTATCAACATCACAAACCATCGTTGAGCCGATTGAGTGATAAGCATAAGGAGATTTTGCATACTTCAGTCCAAGCATATAATATCTGAGGAATATCTCATAGTTAATGATAGCTTTATAGTTTTCCTCATCGTCAGTTTTATCATGAGCAAAATTAACATACCCGGCATTAATATTTGTTTTATCGAAAGTTTGTCTTATAGTTGAAATATAATTCTCCGATACGGTACAATCGGCATCAAGACAGATCAAAATATTTTTACTATCGGAATCGTAATCAAAAAACTTCAGCGCTTCATCCATCCCGATTTTCCTGGCTAACCCAACACCGCCTTCTTTATCACCCAATTCAAAACCCTCTGATGTAGCGTCAATCAATCCGATCTGCAGTCCTGAGTTTATTACAGCTTGAGAGAGTTCATCTTCATGGTCTTTCTTATCGATAATATTTCTTAAGTACTTAATTGTTTTAATGTTATTCTGTTTTACTTCGGCATCAGAATTCACAGTGTGATTTATAACAAAAAGGACAAACGATGATTGGAAAAATCCTTTATCGTTTTGAATAAGTGAAGCTAAAAGAGTTTTAATGTTTTCATATTCGTCAATTGCCGGGATTACTATTATGCTTTTATGTTTTCTGCTGTATCCGTAAATGTTCCATTTATCGTAAGCGAACTTTTTTAAATATTTCTCCACTCTATTTGGGAATTGATCATTCATGTAAGGTCACTGAACTGGGTTTAAAAATTTTTCAACAAGGGGATAAGCCTTATTCTCATTGCCTTTTTCAAGCCAGTGTATGTCGATACCTTCTCTTTCCATTTTTCTGAACCATGTCATCTGTCGTTTGGCAAATTTGTATATTGCGCTGTTCAACTTCTGATACATGTCGTTATAGTTCAACTCGCATTTAAGATATCTTCCAATGAATTTATATTCCAAACCGAAAAAATCAAGTTTTTCGTAAGTTATTCCGTTCTTAACTAAACTCTCAACTTCTTCAATCATTCCATTCTGTAAGCGCTGCTTTAATCTTTTAGTGATGTTTTCCTTTATCTTTTCCCGATCCTCTTTTAATCCTATTACCAGGGTTGAAAAATCAAGATCATCATCTTCTGAAGTTATTTCTTTCTGCTCGGCAATCATAATCGCCTTTATCATTCTATCTTTCACAATCAAGTCGGTTGTGTTATGAGCATTCGGTATTTTTTTAATTACCATTGCTCTCAATTTTTCAATCGGCAGCAATTCGAGTTCCACGCGACGGGATTTATTGAAGTTAACTTCTGTCATTTTGTAATTTTTCAAAATTGAATGTATGTAAAGACCGGTTCCCCCAACTAAGAAAGGTACACGATTTTTTGAAGTGATTTTTTCAAGAGCCTCTTCGAAAAGTTTTCTAAAATAAAAAAGATCAAATTCTTCTGCTGGCTCAATAATATCTATCAAGTGATAAGAAATTTCTCGGTCGTTGATTTTATAATCATCAATATCTTTTCCTGTCCCGATATCCATGTGTTTATAAACTTGACGGGAATCGGCTGAAATAATCTCGCCGTTGAATTTATCGGCAAGCTTAACGGCAAATCTGGTTTTCCCAACGGCAGTGGGACCAAGAATTACAATTAGTTTTTCTTTCATGAAATAAGTAGTAATTCTATCTATTACTTGATGATCGGAAGAGTAACAATAACAGAAGTTCCAATACCAATATAACTGTTGACTTTTATTGTGCCGCCATGTTCCTCAATGATCTTTTTGGTAACGGTCAGTCCTAATCCGGGACCATTCTTTTTACCGTATGACATGAACGGTTCGAAAATCTTATCCCACAGGCTTTCGGGAATACCGGAACCTTTATCATTGAATATAATGAGAATATTATTCTCATCAATTTTTGTTTTAAGCTGTATCACTCCTCCATGCGGCATTGCTTCACAAGCATTTTTAATTATATGTTTGAAGGACTGGTAGAAATCTTTAAGGTTAAGATTAACAAGAACATCTTTCGCGTATTCTTTTTCTATCTTACAGCTCATTGAACGAACGTAGGAATCAATTCTACTGGAGAGATCGTCAAGAGTTTCATTCAGGTTGACGTATGTGCTTTTAACTAATGCAGGTTCTGCCGAATAATTTGAAGTAGCTTGAATTAGATCGGTGATATTGTTCAGTTCATCCAGAAGCATATTAACAATTTGTGAAACATCCGTATCCATCTCCTTGCTACGTAAATGTTCCGCATATCTCTTGCTGATTAGGATTGGCTTTTTAATATCTTCTATTAAGAAATTGGCCATCTTTCCTAATGAGGAAACTCTTTCAGTTTTCAGAAGCTGCTCAACCAGATCGGCATTTTGGAGAGCTAAAGCAACATGGGTAGATATCAGATCAAGTAACTCTACCTCAAAACTTGAAAAAGCGCCGTTCTTATTGTTCAGTAATTGAATTACACTGATAACTTCCCCTTCTTTGTTTTTAACCGGGTAACAAAGCACACTTTTTGTTTGATATCCGCTGAGATTATCGTAGCTCATATCGAATCTTTCATCCGAGTAAGCATCTTCGATGTTGACAGTTTCTCCATATTTTGCAACCCATCCGGCTAAACCATCTCCGATTTTCAAACGGATTTCTTTTGGTGTATTACCGACTGTAATTTTAGACCATAACTGATTTTTGTTTTTTTCAAAGAGGTATAATGTTCCTCTATCAGCCCCTGCTAAATCAACTGACACATCAGTTATATTTTGGAGCAAGTCATCTAAGTTAATATTTGAATTTACGAGGTGTGCAGCTTCATTGATTCTTTCTAGCTGTTCTATTCTCATATTGAGTCCCTCTGAATTTAAATTTTCTTGATCATTTCTCAATTTTTCTGATTTGTCTGTATCATCAATAGCAGCGGAAGAAGTTTCAACTTCCTCTTTCGGTGCTGCTTCTGTGCGTATTGAAATTTCAGGTTGTTCAGCTAATTCTTCAGAATTATCAGCGCTGAGCGAAAGTTGGGAATTATATATGTTTGAGTAGATCTGTTCATTCTGTTTACCTAAAAATTCCACATCTTTTTTTGTTAACTCTAAGATGTATGAATTTCTCAAAGCAACAACTGTGGTATTAGAGTCATCTTCGTTAAGGAATTTTTCCTGCCCGAAGAAATCATTTTCATGAAATATTAAAGATTCTGTTTTGCTCTCTCGTTTTCTAATAACATTGATCTCTCCCCACATCACCAAAAACAAAGATGAGACGATCTCTCCCTCACGGAATAGAATTTCACCTTGGTTTATTGCAATAAAGTTTCCTTTGATATCGTCAATGATCAGACTATCAGTGTCAACCTTATTGAATAACTTATTCTGTTTTAATGTCTGAAAAAGTACTCTTTCCATATTCTGTAATGTGTAATTATAATAGAACTTAAATTTAAAACAAAAAAGTGAGATTCAAAAGTGTGAAATCAACAATTAAAATAAATAAAAAGAGTATGAAGATTTTATTATTATCGATTTAGCACAATAATATCAGGCTTTACACGTTGTGTAGTACAGGTGCATAACCTAAGAATTACAGCAACTCTATTTTTCTGAATAACATTTATTGCTTGTTCTGCTCCGTTTTAGATGCTGCTACTGTAGTATACATTCTGTAAGGCGTAGCTTTTAAGCGAAGACTTTAGAACAGCAAATATTAGAGTAATATTACTCAAAACAAAGAGTAAAATAGGTTATTCAAAGGCTTCTAATGCATAATTAGGGTTGAATAAATCTTCTAATTTTTAATAAAGTTGTTTAATGGATATTTTTGCTATATTAGCAAAAGCAACTTTTTTTGTTAAAAATAAAAATTCTGACAAGGTAGAGTCATTCCTTAGTTGAAGAAGATGATACACAATTTTTACACCTTTTGGGTTCTATTAGAAGCACATATTTTTTATTTCATTTAAGTATTCTAAATTTAATATTATTTTGAGGTAACTGAATGAAGATCATTTTTACCGCCTTAATATTTTTACTGTTTATAAGCCAGAACATCTTCAGCCAAACTTTATACGCCACAGATTCGGATTCCCTTTTTACCGCTGATTCAGGATATATCCCCAATCAGGCTTTAGTTGAAAAAATGAATCCGAGAAAACCTTTATGGTTACCAATAATTGAGGGAATTGGTTTGAATTTGGCTTTAGGAGCCTTCAATTCATATGTTATGAATTCCGAATTTGCCAAAATCAGCTTTAAATCTATTGAGTATAATTTTGAAAGGGGATGGTCAACTGATGCGGATGAACTAACTACGAATATGTTTGCTCACCCTATCCATGGCTCTATTTATTATAACTTAGCTAGATCGAGCGGTTATAATTATTGGACTTCTTTAGGAGTTGCGGCAATAGGAAGTTGGCAGTGGGAATTTTTTATGGAAATTGAGCCTCCTGCACTTAACGACTGGGTCATGACATCTTACGGCGGTTCAATGCTTGGTGAAATGTTCTACCGTTTTTCCAATTTGATCATTGACGAAAGCGCTACAGGCGGTGAGCGATTCTGGCGAGAGCTGGGGGCAGGTATTTTTAATCCCGGTAGATTATTCAACCGGCTTATTACGGGAAAAACTTCACGAGTTACTAATGAGAAACTTTACGAAAGGCAGCCATTCGTGGGAGAATTGGCGATTGGCGGTAATAATGTTGCTGAGGGTACCGATTTCAAAAACGGTGATAGAAACTTAATGATCACAGCAGAAATTATATATGGTAGATTATTTGAACGTACTTCATATAAACCATTCAGTTTTTTTAGATTTAACGGCTCATTTAATTTTGTTGGAGAACAACCTTTGATAGGTCAACTTAGGGTTGAAAATATTTTGACCGGTAAATCATCCAAAATGGGAAGCGGTAGATTTTTGTATGGTGTTTTTGGACATTACGATTTTCTTAATAACTCCGTTTACGAAATTGGAGCTGCTAGTGTTGGACTTAGTATGGGATATAGAAGCGCTAAAAATAAGAAAGTGCAATTTATTGGTTTATTACATGGGTCGTTGGTGTTAATGGGAGGGGCTAATTCGGATTACGTACCTAAAGTTGAATTTTTAGATTCGGCAAGAACATATAATATGGGTCCGGGTGCTTCTGCAAAGTTAGAAACCTTTTTAAGATTTCCATTTGGTGCTATCTCATTAGATTATAGTTTCTGGTGGATCCATACCTGGGATGGAGCGATGGGAGATGAGTTCATTGGAATGTTGCAGCCGAAAATTCGTATTAAAATTTACAAAAAATGGTTCGTCGGTTTAGAATGGCTGCTTTATCACAGAGTTGGAAAATATGATGATTTCCCGAATAGGAATTATAGGAATAACGAACAGAGATTATTCATAGGATATTCATTTTAGTTCTCTATCAGCTTAATGAGAACTTGTTAAGAATAAAATTGAGGATATATAATGAAGAAGTTTTATTACATAATAGTTTTAATTATGATCTATTCATTATCATTTGCACAGACAAGCAAAACTGAATCGGTTGTTTCAATAAGAGGGACAGCAATTAAAAGTATCGGTGAAATTAAAGAGATATGGGAAACCGGTTCAGCACTTTACTTAAGTTACGAAAATATTTCTACTACAAACCAATTTTCTTATATGTTCCAAGTAGGTTATATCAATTTCAAAGAGAACCCGAATTATAATTTTGAAGGTAATGATGCATACTTTAATATTATTCCGCTTCAAGTGGGGGGAAGATATTATATTACACTTCAAACAATCAGACCGTTTTTATTGGCAATGACAGGTATAAATGTTTTTAGTTCAAAGTATCCGTTAAAACCGGCTACCGATCCTGAAAAGGAAGATATGTACTCCGGAACTTTTGTTAAATTTAATTTCCAGGTTGGTTTAGGAGTAGCAGTAAAATTATTCAGTAATCTTCAATTAGAAGTTTTAGCAAATTACAATTCTCACGTTTTGGATGCATCCACACATTACAATGTTACCGGTTTGGAAATTGGTGCGGGATTGAATTGGACTTTAGGTAATTAGGAATGTGCTGAAAAGAAATGTTAATTCGGCTGGGTGAATTAACATTAAAGAATGATCTGTGCATCTTTCCATAGATAAACTAAACCTATCAGAAATATTACTACAAGTATAAGTGTTAAACGTTTCATCGCTTAGTTTAATATTATATATACAAATGGAATATCTACAACTTCACTAAGATTTTCACGATCAAAATCTTCAGGCAAAGTAGAGTCAATATTAGAATGAAAATCGTTTTCAATCCTTTGTGACCATCGTTTCTGCCGATCCCATAAAATTTGTTCTACCGCTTTTTTGAATTCATCAAATTCTGCATCCATGATTACAAACCTTTATAATTCACTAAAATTTTCAATAATTATTTAATAATGTAATTTTTACTATACTAAAATCGTTTTTCTCTATCATTTTTTACTTTTACCGGTTTAAGAACAAATTTGAAAACGTTAAAAACGATACAATTACAGATATTGTTAAAGCTATTTCAATGTTAATTTCTTTTCCTGTTCTCTAAAGTTTGAGAATGTATTTTTAGTTGCTCAATAATCATTCCAAATTATATTCGATTGTAAATAATTCATAAAGTATTGTATGTTTTCGTATAGTTGTTTAATTTGAACGCTAATTTTAACGATTAGTTTAATCTTTTTGAATACCCCAAATCAGATATAGAGTGTTTTCAATAATAAAGAGGTTAACAAATGACATTTTGACATTTTCTACCGTTGACTATGTTGTATTCTTACTTTACATTGCATCCATAATCTTTATGGGTTTGTACGTTTCCCGGACAAAAAAGGGGCATAAGAAAGACACAAAAGATTATTTCCTTGCAAGTAAATCCCTTCCGTGGTGGGCAATAGGTTCATCCCTGATCGCTGCAAATATCTCTGCCGAGCAATTTATTGGTATGTCGGGTTCCGGATTTGCCATCGGGTTAGCTATTGCATCGTATGAATGGATGGCGGCAATTACACTGATAATAGTAGGTAAATTTTTCCTCCCGATCTTTATCCAGAAAGGACTTTACACAATTCCTGAATTCATTGAGCAAAGATTCAGCACTAATCTAAAAACTATTTTAGCGGTATTCTGGGTAGCACTTTTTATTTTTGTGAATTTGACTTCTGTGCTTTTCCTTGGCGGTAAAGCAATAGATACAATTATCGGCTCCGGTGATGGAAGTTTGATTTTCTATGCAATACTCGGTTTAGCATTTATTGCTGCGGCTTATTCACTTTACGGCGGACTTTCGGCAGTTGCATGGACAGATGTTCTTCAAGTAGGGTTGTTAATTATCGGAGGACTGATAACCTCGATTATCGCTTTAAATGCGGTTACTCCTGAAGGTGGAGTCTTTCATGGACTTGCTCATGTTTATGAAACAGCAGGAGATAAATTTCATATGATTTTATCAAGGGATAATCCCGAGTTTTATAATCTTCCCGGAATTGCTGTTCTGATAGGTGGAATGTGGGTTGCTAACTTATATTACTGGGGTTTTAATCAATATATTATACAGAGGACGCTTGCGGCAAAATCACTTAAAGAAGCTCAAAGGGGAATTGTATTTGCAGCATTTTTAAAAATGATCGTTCCACTGCTTGTTGTAATTCCAGGTATAGTTGCTTATGTAATGTTTACACAACCGGCAGGAACAGCAATCATTCCCGGGGTTCAAGAAGCATTTCTTAAAGCCGGCGGTGGAATAAATTATGATAAAGCGTATCCGTGGCTTATAAGCGTATTTATCCCAACCGGGTTAAAGGGATTGGTTTTGGCTGCATTAGTAGCGGCAATAGTCTCTTCGCTAGCATCCATGCTTAACTCAACTTCAACTATATTCACTATGGATATCTATAAACCATATATCGGAAAAGGTTCTGATGAGCAAAAATTAGTAAAAGTCGGACGTATTGTAGCTGGAGTTGCACTTGTTATTGCAGTTCTGCTTGCTCCGCTGTTAGGTAGTATTCCCCAGATGTTCCAATATATCCAGGAATACACAGGTCTAGTTAGCCCTGGTGTATTAGCGGTATTTTTAATGGGACTTTTCTGGAAGAAGACAACAAACAAAGCGGCAATTGTTGGAATTATTGCATCAATTATTATTGCGCTTTTACTTAAAAATTCGATCGTTGATCTTCCGTTTTTAGATCAGATGTTCTATACTATGATTATTACAATTGCAATAATTACGGGAGTCAGTTTAACAACTTCACCCGATGTTGATGATCCTAAAGGTATCCCCTTAACTTCGGAAATTTTTGTTACAGGTCACGTTTTCAATATAAGCGCGTACATAATATTAACTATGCTCGCAGTACTTTATGCGGTCTTCTGGTAATAAGATATGGCTGAGTTCTAGTTATTTCAGCAAAACAACAAATTTAACTTGTCTGTAAGACTACTTTGTTGAACTACTCCGTAGTTCCTTATAGTTTTGTCATCTATAACCACGTATTTCATACGTGGTTATTATAACTTTGACTGCTTTGCAGTCATAACAGAACT
>JAADIB010000335.1 GCA_013151565.1 Chlorobiota bacterium | reverse complement strand
AATCCTAGGATATAAAACATCATTACTGATGATTCGTATTTCTCATCGTTACCAAGTTTATTTTTAATTAAAAATCCTATTAGACTGCTGAATAAAAGCCATAGTAAAAAACTTCCTTGCTGTCCGGCAAAGAATGAAGACAATAATAATCCTGTGGAAAGACTCGTGCTGGAGTATTCATAAACATAACTATTAGTAAAGTCGTGAATTAGAATGGTCCTCAATAAAAATGCCGAGGCTAATAGAATAAAGATAAATTGAGCGTGATAAAAGATCCTAGCAAACTTAAATGTGTTTTCGTAATCTTTATATGTAAAATAATACATAGTCAAACTAATAATACTGCTAAGTAAACCGAGAATAATTAATATTTGACCTAACATTTTTCCTCCGGAAATATATAATAATGCAAATAAGTTGAACTCAACTTTCTGCTAAAGTATTTTTTATTAACTAAAGAACCGGCAGAATGGCTGCCACCAAGAATTAAACCCGGCTGCACTATTCCAAAACGGTTTGATATTATATTTATTACTTCGTTATAATTCACTTAGTTCTCATTTATTACTATTAAATTATTTTCTCGTTCAGAGACTAATTTTCCGTCCAGTAAATCGATGCTGTAATCAGAAATAAACCTATAATCTTCGTTATGAGTTACTATTATTATAGTTTTACCGGCATTATTCAAATCCTTAAGAACATCAACTATCTGATTTCCCGTTGTGGCATCCAAATTCCCCGTTGGTTCGTCGGCAAGAATAATAGGAGGATCGTTCACCAATGCTCTTGCAATTGCAACTCTTTGCTGTTCCCCACCGCTAAGCTCGTGTGTTAATCGGTTCATCTTGTCGCTCAACTTTACCCATTCCAGTACTTCCGCAGCTTTTTCATTCTGCTCATTATCAGTCATCTCTTTTGTTAGTAACGGAACGAGAATGTTTTCTTTTACAGTTAAATAAGAGATCAACTGAAAAGATTGAAATACAAACCCTACATATTCTCTTCGGAATGCTGATAATTGCTTATTGGATAGAGAGTAAATATCGAATTCGTCAACAATAATTTTTCCTGACGATGGTCGGGATAAACCGCCTAACATTGTAAGCAGAGTACTCTTACCGGAACCTGAATGTCCCATAACCGTAACAAAGTCACCTTTATCTACTGTAAAAGAAACATCGGCAACGGCATAAACAATTTCGCCAGTAGATTCGAAATACTTTATTAAATTATTTATTTGAATAAAACTCTTTTCCATTACAACATCCTTATAAATTTCTGAACGCTACAGTTGGATCTAATTTTGAACTTCTAATAGCCGGCGCTAAAGATGCAATAATTCCAACTACAACCGCTAAAAACATTGAAAGGAAAAGCATCGGCAGACTAAAAACAAAAATGTATTCCTTTGACTCAGTAAGAAACGAGTAGATGACACTGGAAAATAGCGTACCCAAAAGATAGCCGAGCAATCCGGCAAATAAACTTGCCACCGCTATTTCGGCAATCACAATTTTAAGAATGTTCGAATCGGTGTAACCAACAGCTTTATAAACGCCAATCTCCTTTGTCCTTTCCAATAGTGATGCATTAACATTAGAAAATACCATCAACACACTAATAAGTACGATGAGTGAAGATATTCCCGCGGCTAAATTTTTGAATTTACCTACTGTAGATTTTTTACTGTTTATTGTTTTTTTTACTGACGAAACAGTTGCATTCGGAAGTTTTTCAGAAGTCTGCCTAACGATCTCCTCAATTGGGCAATCGTAGCATAAAGCAGAGACCTCAATCAAACTCAGCTCATTTTTTTTGCCGGTGAGTTGCTGAATAAGTCCGATATCAGCAAAGATCATATCATCATCCTGCGAACCTGTACTTTCTATCAACCCGGCAATTATTAACTTTGAATCTTTTATATTAAGAGTATCACCTGGGAATAAATTCAATCGTTTCGAAGCATTTGTCCCAATTAGAGTTTCCATTTTATTTGCGGGATTATTTCCGCTTATTTCCCACCATCTCTTGAGCTTAAGTTCACTTTCAAAATCAACTCCGGCAAATAACACCGGCTTGTTATTCAATTCAAAAACATGAAAAAATTTCGGAGCAATTGTACTTAGATTTTTTCTATTTTTAATAGAATCTATCAAATTCAAATCACTCAACTCAAGACTCGATTTTTGGTATGTAACATCTCCAAAATTTATTCCGCCGTAATTTAAAGACAGAGCATTATTCTTAGGAGTAATAAGTATATTGGCTCCAAAAACATCCAGTTCGTTTTCTAAATTATCATTCAGCAAATTAGATACTTGAATCAATGAAGCTATAGCTGAGACAGCCAGTATAAGACTGAAAATTAGAAAGAATGTCTTTCCTTTTCTTCTTCGTAAACTTCTGAAAGAAATGCTGTACAAATTCATATTATCCTCTATACACGTCTACGCCAGTTTTCAACACTCTTAATCGAAATAAATATTTTATTACCTTCAACTTTACTTGGTATCGGGTCCGGAGGATATTTACCGCAGGAACCGCTTACTTCTTTTAATGTATTCAATTCCCATGTAGAACCACATGAATTACATACAAGTTCATCACCCTTAATATGAAACGTTGTCGAATTACACGGCTCACACATCGAAATGGAGGTGACTAAACTACCATCTTCGTTAACATAGGCTAATAGAGGAATATCCCGCAAAGAACTTTTATAAACAAACCTCACAAACTTTTTATCTAAAACTTCGTCAAGCGGTAAAACCAGATAATCCCCTTCTACAGTATAATTTGTGTTTCTCATATCGAATCGAGATTCCGGATATTCCACGCTCCCGATAATCTGAGGCTGATTATCGATAATTTCTTCTTCCTTAGTTCTATCTGTAGCAAAATAATAAAATATGCTGCTCACAAATAGTACGAAAAGAACAACGTTAAACAACAGCTTTGAAGATGAAGACTTTTTAGCCGAACCAACAATATCTCTTTTTTCTTTTATGTTTTCGGATACTGTTTTTGTATAACTATCAGATATTTTTTCACCGCATTTATTACAAAATTTAGCATTATCTATTATCTTGTTTCCGCAACTTGGACAGAATTTCATTTCAATTTTCCTTATATTTTTTTACCGCCATAGGTTTTGTTCACCATATCTATTATTTGATCAACAGTATAGATGTTTTCATTTATTTTATTTGTTATAAAACCTTTTACTTCGGTTGCACCCCGCGGGTGATTGCAATTACATTCTTTTAATTCTTCAATGTTACATTGTCCACAAGGGCATTTGAATTGCTCGGTAATCAGATTCATATCAAACAGCGATGCTAACTTTATTTCATTACTTCTTAATTTAGATGAACTATTGGATGTTTCTTCTGCTGATGAAAGCAAATTCTTAAATTGGGGTTTAATCCACCCATACTTAGCATTAACAGCCTTAATAATTTGCGAATCGGATTTTTTATCATTCATTTGCGTTTGAATAAAAGCCTTTTCTTCCTTCGCTGTTGGACAACTGCAAGTTTCAAGCGGAAGTTCATCACATTGACCACAAGAACAAATGAACTTGGAAGCAATGTCGTTCAATCTGGAGCCTGCAAGTCCCGCAAAGCCATCACTACTATTCGGTATATAATTTCTAGAATTTATTGAAGTTTTATTATCGGGTAGAAACAATACTACTAAAAATCCAACTACTACCAAGCCGACAATCGCTAATGTTTTATTTTCTTGAATCATATCTAAAAGAGCGAGTCTTTTTTGGGGCTGAATTTTTCTTGATCTGCTACGATGATTTTTCACTACTGTTTTTTTTCTGGAATTATTTTTTCCTTTCCGTAAACTGGCACCGCATTTCACACAAAAATTACTATTTTTTTTGTTCTCGGTTCCGCACTGAGTGCAATAAAATGAATCAGCTGCAACTTTTAACTCAGCACCACACTCTGTACAGAATTTACTTTCGCTTGAATTTTCGATTCCACATTTATTACATTTCATAAATTACATTTCCTATTTTACAGGGGCAAAATCTGCCCCCTTTTATTCTATTATTTAACCTTAAACCCATGTTCTTCTAAGTTCTTTTTTGCTTGATCAATAGTAACTTCTTTTAACTTCATTCCGCATAAAGGACACTCACCAGGTTTATCTGAGATAACATTCCAATCCATTGTATCTTGATAAACCTTACCGTCCTTGTTCGCATCAATTTTAGCAACATCGATCACACCTTTATGAACTACATGACTCTCTTTCATGGAATGACCCTTCTTCATTTTATCATGATCCTTCATTTTATCATGATCCATCATTTTACTATGATCCATCATCATTCCACCTTTCATCATGTTCTTGTTTGCATCAGCTACTGATACTTCGGATAATTTCGCCTCGCATTTAGAACAGTCTTCAGCTTTATCGGAAATTTGATCGGGATGCATTTCACATTGAAAGACCTTTCCATCATTGTTCTTATCCATCATTTTTGCATCCATCATCTTATGGTTTTTTGTCTTGCTCTCAGTCTTCTTCATATCGCCATGATCTTGTGCGGATAAAACCATTACTGATAAAAATGTTGCTGCTAAAGCAAAAGCAGTTATTTTAATTATGTTTTTCATTATATATATCTCCTATGTTATTAAGTTATGTTCACCTGTTTTAATACGGACAGATTTTTCAATGTCTGAAACAAAAATCCAACCGTCGCCACTCTGACCTGTATGGGCATATTTAGCTATTACACTTACAAGTTCTTCAACTCTCTCTTGAGTGCAGATAAGTTCAATTTTAACAACTGATGAATACTTTTGAACGTATTTAATTGAAAAACTGAAAGCCTCTTTATCTGCCCATTCTGCCAAAGCATTTGCATCGAGAATGGTCATGCCTGTAACTCCGGCTGCTTCCAGCTTTTGAATTACTATTTCTGCTTTGTTATGCCTTATATATGCTTTTATCTCTTTCATTACTTTCTCCTTTTTGGCTTATTCTAAATCATTTGTTTATTTACAGCAACTTTTCCCATTTCTTATTTTTTTAACTCGTCTGTTCATTAAGTAGATCACAATTGCTATCAATATTATTAGAATTAAAATTTCCATTATTATATTCTCTACTTATGCTAGTTACTTTCATTTGTTTGAATATCTGAGACTTCTAGTTTGTCTAGTTTCCTTTTTTTAATTATATAAAAGAGTGCAGGGAATATTGTTAATTCCATAATTAAACTGGTAAAAATACCGCCTGCCATCGGCGCAGCTATTCGTTTCATAACATCACTGCCAGCGCCGTGTCCAATTAAAATAGGGAGCAATCCAAAGAACAGCACTAACACAGTCATCATTTTAGGACGAATACGTTTTACCGCACCTTCGAAAATTGATTCGCGTAAATCGTGAAATGTTTTCAGTTTGCCTTGCTTAACCCAGTTCTCATACGCAATATCCAAGTAGAGAAGCATTACAACGCCGGTTTCAGCGCTCACTCCTAGCAGCGCAATAATCCCGACCCATACCGCAACACTCATATGGAAACCTGCAAAATATAAATACCAAATTGCTCCGACCATGGAGAAGGGAAGTGCAAGCAAAATAATGCCTGTTTTTACGAACGACTTAGTATTGAAATAAAGTAACAATATAACAAGCAATAATGTTATAGGAATAACAAGCGCTAACTTCTTCGCTGCTCTTTCCATATATTCATACTGACCGCTCCATATTAATGAATATCCCGCAGGCAATTGAATTTTTTCTTTGATTATTTTTTGTGCCTTTTCCACATATTTTCCACATAAGAACCAACATCAGTACCTTCAAGATCTATATAAACCCATGCATTCGGACGAGAATCTTCGGATTTTATTACCGGCGGACCTTTTTTAACGTCTATTGTACCGAGTTGTTCTAATGGAATATTCCCACCTTTCGGAAGCGGAACTAAAACACGCTTCAGATCTTCAAGGTTTTCTCTGTAATCCCTTTGATATCTCAAGTTAACCGGATAACGTTCCAAACCTTCAACGGTTTTGGTTATATTCATACCGCCGACCGCCGACATAAATACATCTTGGACGTCGCCTACCGTAAGTCCGTAACGGGCAATAGCTTTTCTGTCAATATCAAAATCAACATAGTTTCCGCCAACTGCACGTTCGGCATAAACGGATCTTGTTCCCGGAATTTTTTTGGTAACTTTTTCAATTTCTTTTCCTATTCGTTCAAGAACATTTAAATCAGGTCCGGCAATTTTAATTCCTACCGGGGTTTTAATTCCTGTCGAAAGCATATCTATTCTTGTTTTAATAGGCATAGTCCACGCATTGGTTACCCCGGGAATTTTAATCGCAGCATCCATTTTGTTGATCAGTTTTTGAGGTGTCATTCCCTCGGGCCACTCGCTCTGCGGTTTTAACCTAATCGTTGTTTCTATCATAGAAAGAGGAGCCGGATCAGTTGCTGTTTCTGCACGACCTATTTTACCAAGAACTGATTCAACCTCCGGAAATGTTTTAATTATCTTATCCGTTTGCTGTAAAAGTTCACGCGCTTTTGTTATCGAAATTCCCGGCAAAGTAGTAGGCATATATAACAGATCACCTTCATAAAGCGGCGGCATAAATTCCGAACCTAACTGTTTGAAAGGGAAATACGTTACTGCCACTATTACTACTGCAGCAATTAGAACTGCCCATCTTTTGTTCATTACAAAGTCAACTATCGGATGATAAATATTCATTAAGAATCTTGTAATAGGGTTATCTTCTTCCTTTTTCATTTTGCCGCGAATAAAATATCCCATTAGCACCGGAACAATTGTAATTGCAAGGATTGCTCCCACTGCCATAGAATATGATTTCGTGTAAGCAAGCGGTTTAAATAGTCTGCCTTCCTGCTGTTCAAGCGTAAACACCGGCAAAAACGAAACTACGATAACAAGCAGCGAAAAGAAGATTGCTGGACCAACTTCTTTAGAAGCTTGCAGTATAACAGCCCAATGAGGCTTTTGCTGTTCTATTGGTTTAAGCTGATTGTGGAGCACATGCGATTGTGTGTTTTCAACCATAATAATTGCGGCATCCACCATTGCTCCAATTGCAATTGCGATACCTCCAAGTGACATTATATTTGCATTAATGCCTTGTATCTTCATTATAATCAATGCTCCGAGAATCGCTGTGGGCAATGTAAATATTGCAACGAGAGAACTTCGGAAATGAAGGAGAAATATAAAAATAATTACTGCAACTACGATCATTTCTTCAATCAATTTATCCGTAAGGTTATCAACAGCTGCCTCGATCAGATGAGATCTGTCATAGGCTGTAAGAATCTCTACGTCTTCTGGAAGAGATTTTTTAAGTTCCTCGAGTTTTTGCTTAACACCCTCAATTACTTCCAAACCATTTGCACCGAAACGCTGGATCACAATACCGCCGACAACTTCACCTTCACCATTCCAGTCAGCAAGTCCGCGCCGGATCTCGGGACCAATGTCTATAGTAGAAACATCCCTCAAATATATTGGAGTGCCAGTTGCTTTATTAAACCCGATTGCTATACTTTTTAAATCTTCTGTACCCTTGATATATCCAAGTCCGCGAACCATAAATTCAGTTTCACCCATCTCAATAAGCCGACCGCCAACATCGTTGTTGCTGTTCTTTATAGCCATCTTTATCTTTTTTAAGGGGATGTTATAAGATGCAAGTTTGATTGGATCGACATTTACTTGATATTGCTTAACATAACCGCCAAGACTTGCAACCTCCGAAACACCCGGTACAGCAGTTAATTCATATCGTAAAAACCAATCCTGTATCGATCGTAATTCCTGAAGTGACCTTTTTTTCGATTTGAGCACATACTCATAAACCCAGCCGAGACCGGTAGCATCAGGTCCTAGCTCCGGTGAAAGTCCCGCCGGCAATTGGCTCTGCATAGAGCTTAAATATTCCAATACTCTACTTCTTGCCCAGTACAAGTCTGTTCCGTCATCAAATATTATATATACCATAGAGAAACCGAAGAACGAATAACCTCTAACATCAATGGCTCCGGGAACCGAAAGCATTTTTGTTGTTAGCGGATACGTTACTTGATCTTCAACTATCTGCGGACCTTGACCGGAATATTTTGTAAAAATAATTACCTGAACATCACTTAAATCCGGTATTGCATCTATTGCCGTATTCTTTATTGCCCAGACACCCCCTAATATCACCGCCATGGTTAATATAATAACCATAATTTTATTGTTAATAGACCACTCAATTGTTTTTGCAATTAAACCGTCTTTTTGATCTTCTGTTGGTACCATTATTATTCTCCGTTTAATGGAATACTAATAACTTAAATTTCATAGATTTACATTATTTACATTCTGCAAATCAAAAGTATTTATGTTATCTATATTCTATTTATATTCAAATCCATGTTCTTTTAAATTCTTTTTAACTTGTTCTATTGTCATTTTTCTGAACTGCATTCCGCAAAGCGGGCATTTACCCTCTTCATCGGAAATCACGTTCCAGTCCATAATATCCTGATATAAGATCCCATCCTGATTTTTATCAATTGATTCAACATCTATCACGCCTTCTCTAATCACTTCCGGTTTCTCTTTTTTACTTACATCGGAATTATTATCTGTATTACTCATATCCATCTTGGAATGATCCGTTTCATCCTTACTCATATCCATCATATCCATATTGCTCATATCGGTATCAGAGGTCTCGCTGCTGTCATCTGCGCCATTAAACATTTCTACCGAAGCACGAAGATTTGATTCAGAATCAATTAGGAATTGAGCAGAAGTAACAATTTTAGTATTTGCTGATATTCCACCAAGTACTTGATAGAAACCGTTGGCATATTCACCCAGCTCAATTTGAGCAGGTTTAAATCTACCTTCACCGAGTGCAATAATTACAGTGTTTTGTTTTCCGCTGCGAAGAACCGCTTGCTCAGGAACTAGCGGGAAAGTGCCGTTGCTCTCTGTTTTTATATCAACATTAGCAAACATGCCTGGCTTTAATTCTCCGTTTCTATTCGGTAAATCAAAACGAACTTTTAATGTCCTGGTTTGTGTATCAAGTGTAGGATAAATAAATGATATTTTACCATTGTATGATTTCCCCGGCAAATAGTCGAAAGTTACTTTTGCCGAAAGACCAAGTTTAACTTTACTTGCTTCGTATTCATAAATATCAGCAAGAATCCAAAGGTTGCTTAAATCCGCTATTTTAAGTAACGGTGTGCCTCTGTTTATTTTTGCACCTTCCTCAACTCCTTTAAAAATCACCGTACCTGATATTGGTGAGTATAATGTTATATACTTTGTAACTTCTTGAGTATCATGCAAACGTTTAATTTCATCTTTTGTAACATCAAGCAATTCTAATTTTCTAATAGCATTATTTATTAAAGTAGAATTGTTTTCGCTATTATTGACTGCTCTATCATAAGCAAGTGCTGTTAAATATTCCTCTTGAGCAGCAACAAGTTCAGGAGAATAAATTTTAACTAACTTTTCTCCCTCACGTACTTTCTGACCTGTATAATTAATGTATAGCTTATCAATCCAACCAGCTACCTTTGTAGTTGCAATATATTCTTTTTGCTCATCGGGCTGGAGTATTCCATTTGTAAAAATTTCAGGGTTTAATTGTCCTTCTTTGATCGTGGCAATTTTAACATTCATATCCTGCTGCATAACAGGGTCAATAGATACAGTTCCGCTTTCACCTGAAGCATCGGCATAAACAGGGACTAGATCCATTCCCATATTCGATTTACCCGGATGATTATATATTTCTTTAGGGTTCATAGGAGCTCTCCAATAAAGTACTTTCCTTTCGCTCTTTTTATTGGCAGTTGTTTGTTCTGAACCACTTTCACTACTTTCGGAAGATGAATTACCGCTTTGTAATAAACTGTAACCACCTGCTCCAAGTATAAGCCCTACTAAAAGCAGCAATCCATAAGTTAATATTTTCTTACTCATTACGTTGTTCTCCATTTCTATTTATTTTCTTTACTAGTTAACTGTTTCCCGGATAGAAATTCTAACTGAGAAATACTTTTTGAATAATCTACTCTTACCTTTGCCAGCTCTGTTTTAATATTAAGGATATCATCTTCAGCTTTGATTACGTTGACAAAATCTATTTTGCCCACTTGATAATCTGCTATCGAAGCTTTATATGCTTGTTCAGCTTGCGGCAATAGTGATTCTATTATTAAACTTTCTCTGTTTTCCAATTCAGATATTTTTGCATTTATATCACCAAACGAATGCTGTAAATCCTGTAGAGCTGAATTATATTGATCATTGTAAAAACTTTGTAAATAAATTGATTTATTTACTTGCTCAGTTTTATTACCACCATAATTGATCGGAATAGTTATTCCTACAACTACAGAAAGCAAGTCTGAGAAATTCGTTCCCGTTTTTGCGTTGTAATCTCTTTGTGAATATTGTAATCCCAACCTAAAATTCGGGTAATAAGCGTATTCGGCTTGTTCCTTCATAAATTGTGCTTTCAGCTCGCCAAATTTTATTTTTTGTAATAATGGTCGGTTCAGCTTTGCAATTTTTAATAACGAATCCGATTTTACATTATACGATATGATTGGAGTGATCCTATCAGTAAGGACAGCAGAGTCTTCTACTCTTAATAATAATGCATTAAGCTTTGCTGTTGCCGATTGCTCCTTACCCTTTAAGGTTTCAAGTTTATCTTTAACTCTTGTAATTTGCACTTCCACTTGTATGATATTCTGGAGACTTGCATTACCGACTTCATATTTTCTCTTTACTACATTAGAAATCTGTTTTAATAATTCTATGCTTTCCCTAGATAATCTTATGTCTTCACGTATAACTTGGAGTGAAAAATACAAATCGGATACATCCTTGCGAATTTTATTTTGTAAATCCGAGATTTCTTGTTCAACTATTAAAGTGTCGACTGATTTAACATCAGAAGCCGAACTCAAAGCGCCTGGAAATGGAATAGCCTGACTTAAGCCGACTATTTTTCCGGTCATAGGTTCTTGAGTAAAAGAAAAAGAATTAGTTGGCATATTTACCAATCCTAATGTTAAAACCGGATCGGCTAAATTTGTACCAATTTCGATACTGGACTTGGCTAAATCGAACTTTGACTTAAGCATTTTAATTTTCGGACTTACTTGTATTGCCTTAACAATAAGACTATCAAGCGGTTCTTTTTCCTGTTGAGCCGTTATATTCATAAAAGATATTATGAAAAATACGACTAACAAAATGGTTTTCGAGTTCATATACTCCTCGTTTAATTTAAGTTTAAAGTTTAAAGTTTTTAATATATACATATATGTATATGATTTGTCAACAAATTAATGTTAATGGATGATTACAATTTGATGTAATCGTTTAAAGGGGGAAAATTTGTTAAATTAGAAAAGATGATATAGTGATATATATCGGCGGTTGACTTTCAAAAGAAAAGTCTTGTATAAAATCAAACATTTCGATGTTTGAATTATCAATTTGAATATCAATTGCTGCTAATTGAACAAAATCTACTTTATTATCAATTGTTTTAGGAATAATGTATGTAGTACCGACTTGATCATTAACTATCAAAGCGCAATTAATATCGGACACTTCCGTTTCACATTCCGTAGAAGCTGAAGAAACATTATTTAAATTAGTATCCATCAGGTCACAGCATTTGTTTTCAATAAGTTTAGCAGTATCTGCATTACATCCATGTATTGTGGAATTAATTTCACATGCAGCGTTACATTCTTCTTCGGGGAAGGCAAATATTAAAGGAGTAGCAGCAAAATTCAACAGTAATAATACTGCTGTCATCCTTCTCCAATTTTTCGATATGTTAATTAGTTTCTTCAATTTGCAATTAAATTTATTGTCGAAAGATAAAGTAAATGGTTTTATTCTTGTTATATAATTTTAAGAAAATGTTACACAATTTTAAAGCCGGATTTAACGCTTTATTTTCGTAGCAAAATATAGATACTTTGACGATGAAAAACTAATATTAATTCAACCCAAATTTTGCATTAGAAAAATCTGATGTACAATCGCTCAAGTTGGAGTAATGCGGGGTTAGCGAGATCTCATGCAATAAATGAAGTCTTTGTTACCTAAATTTTCTTTCCTATTGCATAATCTCGGTTTAAGATAACGATTAAGAAAGGAAAAAATCTGTTGTCTGAAATCTAATATTTGATCTATCACATTATTCATTTCTTATTAACAACCCAGTATAAACCCGGAATGATCAATAGCGATAGGAACATTGAAACACCCATTCCTCCTATCATTGAAATTGCTAATGGCTGCAGCATCTCAGCTCCTTCACCGTATGCTAAGGCTAAAGGTAAAAATCCGAATATTGTAGCTAATGTGGTCATTAGTATAGGACGGAATCGTACTCTCCCCGCCATTAAAAGGGCTTCCGCTACATTGTTGTTTTTAAGTAAATATTTTTCAGCATAATCGATCATTAAAATTCCATTATTTACAACTACGCCGACAATCATTATCATCCCCATAAATGCAGAGATATCAAGCGGTATTGAAGTAATCCAAAGTATAAGAAATACCCCGCTTACCGATAAGACCGTTCCCAATAAAATTACAAAGGACGTTTTAAATGATTTGAACTCAAAAAGTAGAATTGTAAATACCAACAATATTCCAAAGGAAAGTATTAGAATTAATTCGTTAAATGCATTCTGCTGACTTTCGTACTGCCCGGCAATCTGAACCGTAATACCCGGAGGTAAAGGTATATTATCCATCATTGTCTTCACATCTTTAATTGTACTACCTAGATCCCTATTTGCTATTTGGGCTTCAATGTTAATAACTTGACTTAGGTTTTCATGCTTGATATCCGATTTACCCGGTGATTTTTTTACATTAACAATCTCATTTAATAAAAGCATACGGTCAATTGACGCAAGATAAATAGGCATTCTTTTTATCTCTTCAAGTTTATCAAATTGAGATTTTGGATATCTCACACGGATCGGAATAACTTTTAAGCCATCAAGCATTTTACCGGACTCTTCTCCCCAAAATGCCATGCGCAAAGTTCTATTTACTTCCCCCACTGTTAACCCGTATCTGCTTGCGGCTTCTGCATTCACTGTAAAAGTCAGCTCCGGTTCACCGTTTTCAAAACCTTTATAAACATCAACAGCGCCTTTAACATTTTTCAATGAATCGGCGATTTCTGCCGCTGCTTTTTGAACTACTTTGAGATTCTTTCCAAACACTTTTATTACAATTGGCGCGATCTCACCGCTTAAATCATTAAGTCTATCCGGTAAAACTTGAAAGAGTTTTAGTTCAAGTCTGGGTTCGTTCTTTTTATCGAATGCTCTCAGTTCATCCATAATTTCAAATGAAGAACGACTCCTATTCTTTTTAAGACTAATTACAAAATCGCCATCGTTAGTGTGTGTGCGGGGATGAGCCAAACTTCTGCCGGTTCGCAATGAATATGTTTTGACTTCGGGAATGGTCATGATATATTCGGCAATGCTTTTTAACATACTTTTTGTTCCTTTGATGGAGCTTCCGGCAGGCGCTAGATAATCATGTACAATTGTTCCTTCATCCCATTCCGGTAAAAATCCGCTTGGAATTTTTTCGTACGAATAGTATGCGACGCCGGCTAACAGCAAGATGATCAAAGCTAATAAAGATGGAACTTTAAGAAACATTCTAAATGATCTTTGCTGAGCTTTTACCATTTTAGGAATTATCTTTCCTGGTTTCTTTTCCTTTTTTGAAATAAATAACACTGCAAGAGCAGGCGTGATGAACATTGCGAGAAGCATTGAGACAAAGATCGCAATTGAAAGTGTTGAAGCTAACGCTCTAAAAAATATTCCGGGAACTCCGGATAAAAAGATAAGCGGAATAAATACAACAAGCGTTGTGAGTGTCGCTCCTAATAATGGAGATATTATTTCAGATGTTGCATCAACTATTGCCTGCTCACCTGAATGTCCCTCCTCTAAATATCGTTCAATATTCTCAACGACAACAATAGCATTATCGACCAATATTCCTATGGCAGCGGCAAGTCCGCCCAAACTCATTAAATTTAAAGTAATACCGAATAACTTCATGAATACAAATGAGATCAATAATGCGACAGGAATAATAATTATAGTAACCAATGTAATTCTGATCCGTTTCAAAAATAAAAACAATATCAAAAAAGTCAGCAAAGCCCCGAAAAATATAGCGTCGCGCACACTTGCTATAGAACTTTTAATAAAATCAGTCATATCGTACCACTTACTGATTTTAACATCCGATGGAATTGACGATTGCAGCTGCTTCCAACTCTCTTTCACTTTATTCATTATCTCTACCGCATTAGTACCGGGCTGCTTAATTATTGTTATGAGAACAGCCGGCTTTAAATCACTTTCACAAGCGATAAACGTTTCTTTCAAAGCCGGTTCAACATCAGCAACATCCGAAAGAAATATCGGCGTGCTGCCGTCGCGGGCAATAATTGTTTTTTTAATATCCGAAATATCTTTAAATCTGTTATCGGCAATATTCAGATATAACTTGTTTGATTCTTCAAGCCTGCCTACAAACTTTAAATCATTTGTTTGTTTAAGTGCGTTTTCAATATTTCTAAAATCGATATGATATGCAGCAAGTTTTGCGGGATCTAAATTTACTCTGTACTCGCGCTCCTTTCCTCCCATTACTTCAACATTAAAAACTCCCGGAATGGAAGCAAGCTGCGGACGAATAGTATAAACAGCCAAATCTCTCAACTCAAGTAAACTTTGTTTATCGGAGGTTAAACTATATCCCGCAACCGGGTAAGTACTTGTAGTGAATCTGCGTATTTCAAGCCGGACTCCTTTAGGCAGTTGATTTTGAATACCGCTTATTTGAGCTTGGACAAGTTGATAAGCCCGGAACATATCCTGGTCCCATTGAAAATCTATATTTATCTCTGCAGAACCTCTGCTTATTGTCGAACGCACTAAACGTACACCTTCTACCATCATCGACGCTTCTTCCAGCGGTTTAACAACTTCCATTTCCATCTCTTTCAGCGGAGCCAGTCCGTAGTCGATCATCACTGCAATACGGGGAAAAGTTGCATCTGGAAAAACACCTTGAGGAATCTGGAAGATCAAATAAAATCCGATGACTGAAAGAAACAACGCAGAAAAGATCATCGCACCTTTATTATTTACAGCAAAGCGGGAAAGCTTTTTCATTATCTCGAAACCTCCATGCCGTCAGTAAGGGAATAAGCTTTGTCGGAAACGATCAGATCTTTTTCACTCAATCCTGAAATTATTTCAACCCTGTTGTTATTAAAAATACCAACTTTAACTCCTCTCTTTTCAACCTTATTTCCATTAAGAACAAATACGCTGAATACTCCCTCTTCCTCGATCACGGAATTCCTCGATACTGTAATTGCATCTTTATGTATAACTGACGGAAAATATAAAAGGGTCAACATTCCGGGATGAAATTCATTTTCCGGATTTTTCAATTCAAGCCTTATCGTAATAGTTTGTTTTGCCGGGTCAACATTTCCACTGATAGATCTGATGGACAAGCGCATATTAGGATGTTTATATGATAAAAATCTCAAATTCATATATTTCATTTTTCTTACAAGGTGCAGGTACTTGACCGGCAGATCTGCATAGACATCAAGAACACTCAAATTGCCTAAGTGCATTATTGCTTCACCTTTCTGAATCAGATCACCAGTATGGTTTTTAACGCTGAGTACAACTCCATCAATAGGAGAGAAAAGCGGAATTGGCTGCATTTGATTATCAAGTAAATACCTTAGACTGTCCTCAATATCATTGGTTACTTGAAGCAGAGCTTCTCGTTCAGCCGGGATGACGGTTCCGATTCGCTCACCTTTACGGACTTTATCGCCGGGTAGTTTTGCAAAATCTTCCAGTCTTCCTTCAAACTGTGAAGCCGCATGAGCTTCATTCCTGATCTTAATTTCGCCATATATTTTTATTGTGTCTCTCATATTCTCTTTTTTAGGCGACTCCGTCTTTACTTTGACTACCGGGAATTTCCGTTCTATCGGATTATCTTCTCCCTGTTTACAAGCTAGTAAAAGTAAACTGATTACAACGATTGAAATAATTGAATGTCTTAACATTTGAAATCCTCAATTACGAAATTTAAATTTTATTTTAACATAGTGAATAACATGTCAGATTGATTTGCAGCAAGATATAGATCAATCAGCTTGGCAACATATCTCAATCTTGTCTCCTTTATTTTGATCTTTATTTCAGCAAGCGACTGCTGGGCATCAATAAATTCAAGATTAGTGATCAATCCGGCTTTGTAATCAACTCGTGCAATAGCAAAGGCTTGCTCGGCAATTGACTCGCGCTCTTTCTGGATTTTGGATATCTCTTTATAGTTTTCTAATTCACTAAAGGTTTTGCGGTAAAAGATATTCAGTTCTCTCTGGATATCCATTTTCTGCGATCGAAAAGAGCGGATCTTTGCTTCACTTAATTGACGCTGATAATCAGTACTTCCCCACATGAATAACGGGAGTTTCAGCCCTACATTCACCTGCCAATAATTACCGTCGCCAGTCGGATCGCCATCGTTAAAGTATCCGCCGCCAAAACCTAACGCTGGAAGCTGCTGCGCTGTTACAACATCTTTCCTCAGCATTTCGGTATTCGCTCTGAAATCATATTCTTTTATAAACGGATTTTCATTTACCGAAAGCATTGACGTATCCGGTAAAAGCTGTTCTATTAAATTCTCCGCATTAATTGGTTCAAGTTCATAGTCCAAGCTGTCATTACCTACTATCGAGTTAAACTCCGAAAGAAGTTTTTCCTTTTCGTTTTTAATCCTCTCGATCTCCTCTTCAATTTTGGAAATTTCATTTTCCGATTGAAGCACATCCAGTTTGGAACGAGTTCCCGCTTTCCATCCAATATTCGCAATGGTTTTATGCATCATCATCAGCTCAAGTCGTTTTGATTGGATCTCAATCTCAGTTTCCTTTAGTAAAGTCTGCAGGTAAATTCCGGCAACTCTTCTCTCGTTCGAAAGTTTTTCCTGCTCGATCTTCGATTCTATTATTTTACTTTCAGACTTAGCAACATCAGCGCTGTTCATAATTAAATCGCCAAGCGCCCAATTGCTGCGTAAAGAGGCACTCTGCTGATGGAAATTATATGCAGATAAAAAATGATCTTGACGAAATAAAAGCAGTGATAGATCCGGTAGTGTTTTCGATCTTTGATTCTCGTAATTTTGTTCGGCTGCGCTCTTTTCAAACTTCTGCGACTTGATCACATAGTTGTTGCTCTCAGCTTTTCTTATGGCTGTTTCCAAATCTATTACTGTGCGATTTGCATCTTGAGCAGATAGAAATGATTGTAAGGAAATTAGAGAGATGAGAATTTTAATTATAAAACTGAATTTTAGCATTTTATTTAATCCCAATATATTTTGCATTGTAATGAGATTTGCATACAACTTTAAAATATTTATAGATAAAAAATATGCCTTTTCAAAAAGAAATTCCTCTTAAGAATAATTAAGAAATTTTTAAGGTAAGCCATGATTATTGTTTATGAGATGAATGTCTTGAGTTGAATAATAATAAGTAACCGATCTGTCAGATCACCTTGCTGCAGAAGTGCTTCGCAATATTCTGGCTGGTAAAGTTATGAGCACCTTAACGAGATCGAGAACACCGTTTACTGTAATCCCAACAAGTTTGAAAGGAAGGAGCAATAGCCAAACAAAAGGATATGCAATCAAAGCGATTATTGCTAGTGGCCAACATAAAAGAAGCAGGATAATCCACAATAAAAATTTCGTCATTTTTCTAAACTCCTAACATTTACCTCTTTTGACGTATGCTGGATTTAATTGTTCAGTGTAGAAGAAAAAGATGAATATCAAGATATCCAAACTTCCAAGGTTTTGGAAAACTTGGAGGTTTTATTTAAGATTATCTTTTACATGATATCAAAATCTTAAAGACATTTGCAAACCAACTTTATCAAACGACAAGGTTGGACTAATATTTAAGCCGGAGAACTCTGAATCCTCTACGTTGTTAAGATTGACGACAAATCTCCCCACAAAGTAACCGATTGCACCGCCGAGGAAAACATCCGATACCCAATGCTTATCGTGATATATTCGTGCTGCTCCAACCACTCCGGCTGAGCCGT
>JAADIB010000333.1 GCA_013151565.1 Chlorobiota bacterium | reverse complement strand
TGAAAAAGATCAGAGCAAATAATCAGCACTATAATGCTTGGCTTCATTGGGATGTTACAAAACGCTGCAATTTGGATTGCGAGTATTGCTTCGGGAAAATAACCGATCCAAGTGTAAAGGTAAATTCGATTGATATAGAGAGACTCATGGTTACTCTTGACAAAACCGGGAAGACCTTCAGGATCAGTTTTACCGGGGGTGAGCCGACAATGATACCAAATTTTATTGAAGCTGTTAAAGCCATTACTAAAAAGCATTTTGTTTCTTTCAATACAAATCTGATAACAAAAAACTTGATGAAAATAATTGATGAAGTTGATCCTCAAAGAATTTTACACATTCATGCTTCGCTGCATTACGATGAACTGGTTAAAAAGAATTTGCTTGAAAGATTTATAAAAAATTTCAGATCATTTCGTGAAAACGGATTCAACATTTATGCTGAAGCGGTTGCTTATCCGCCGTTAAAAGAAAAGTTGAATGAATTGAAATCGACTATGCAAAAAGAAGAAATTGAATATAGTTTTGCACCGTTTTACGGGAAGTTGGGAAAAAAGATCTACCCTGAGTCATATACCGAATCGGAACTGAAATTATTTGGTTTAACAAATGATGATATAAGCTGTTTCTCTCAAAAGGGTAAACTTTGTAATGCGGGATATAATACAGCAGTGGTTTTTTCAAACGGTAATATTTATCCGTGTCATCAGATAAAAGAAAAAATCGGCAACATCTATAAGGGAATAAATTTTAATGCGGGTTTGGTTAAGTGCCCCTCCAGAAGATGCGGCTGTCCGTTAAATAAATATGATGAATATTTGTTTAATAAAGTTTGAATGAATCAGGGGAATCAAGAGGTAACCTGATTCCCCAATAATTAAAACTTATTATTCCCACTCAAGATATTCGCTCTCACCAAGTAGTTCTTCCAGTCGTCTCTTGACTATAATATTCTTATTTCCCTTTCTATTGGCAATTTTTTCTTTAAGCTTTTTAAGCTGTTCTTCAAGTCTTTTTACTTCTTTTTCTTTCCGTATCTCTTTAAGGTCAAACAACTGACTTAAATTCTTCTGAAGTTCCTTTTTTATTCTTTCTTTCTCTTTTGAAGAAGCCTTTTTATATTCTATTGAAAGAGACTCGGTTAAGATTTCATACTCAATAATTTTCTTTCCTGCTTCCATTTCTTCTTTGTCCATTTTGTTTGTAAAAAATGGCCAATTCATATTTTTCCAGTGCATATTTCTAAGAAACTCAGCATATTTTGCTTCATCTACTTTTTTTATTCCTTGAAGTTTTTGTATTAAATCGGAATTTATATTTTTCAAGTATTCCCTTTCCTCTTCTGGAGTTAGTTTGAAATAGGGGAATGGAGGAGGTACTTTAGGTGGTTTCAATTCATCTTGTCCTTTTGTTAAAACAGAGGTTAAAAGCAATAATACTATTATTAAATAATTGAATTTTTTCATAATAATTCTCCTAAAATTAAAATGCTGTTTTATTTGTTTCTTTATCTAAATTTTGTATTTGGTTTTTAATATTGTAAATGTCTCTATTCCACTCATCTTGTGAAAGTTTATAAATGATGTAGTTTTTTAAATTTTCATTATCAACAAGAAAAATTGTGTTACTAATACTTTGGATTTGCATTGTTGTTGATTCATCATCCCAGTCAAATAATTCAGTGCTGATCTCTTTTATAGGGTTAGGTTTTTGTGATAATAATAGCATAACAATTGCCGCAATTGTTAACGAAGTTACAAATGCCATTTTTGGGAGCAGTGATTCGGATTTATTGTCGAAATGAAATATTGATTTTATTTTTAAGAACAAGTGTTCCTTCTTTGTCGCTTTCAAGATCATAGTATTAAATTTGTTCGATTCTAGTTTTTCAGAGGGATAATTATCATAATCTGAAAGAAACCTTTGAATTTCATTAAATTTTTGACCTATTTTAGCATTATTTTGAATCTGAGTTTCCCAGAAGTTCATTCTCTCAGTTGGGAGGTCATTATCCAAATATAGCCAGATATCCTTTTCAAACTCGTCAATTAAATGTTCATCTTCCAACATTTTCTGTCCTTAATAATTTCTTCAGTTTTTTAACGGCATAATTCATATGACTCAAAACCGTGTTTAATGATTGATTAGTTAATTCGGCAATCTCCCGGAATGTCATCTCACCGTGCTGCCTTAAAATAAACACTTCCTTTTGGGATTCAGATAAATTTGACAACGCATCATTCAGTAATTTTAATTGCTCCTTTTTTTCATACTCAGAAGAAAGATTTTCTTTGTGAGTAATTTCATCCAAATTCTCAGAATGAGTAATGATCTTTCTTACACTGCTTTTTCTAAAATCGTCAACAGAAACGTTATGAGCAATTGAGAATATCCATGAACTAAATTTTTCTCTTTCCTGATATTTGGGAATATTTTTCCATATCTTGATCAATGTTTCTTGAAACAGATCTTCTGCTTTTTCTTTGTTTCCGCATTTGCGAACAAGATAAAGAAACAACTGTTCTTTGTGCATTTTCATCAGCGGAGCAAATGCATCTGTTTCACGATCTTTACAACGTCTAATTAATATGCTTTCCAAATAATCAACCATAAAAGTATTTTCTATTTATATAAACGTATGAAATGGAGATTTATTGTATTGCTTAAAATTTATGTAATTCTTTTTAGTGCTTCTCTTCTGCTTAAGTTTGAGAGATCATGTGCATAGACGAAATCAACAACGGTTTTCGGGTTGGTTTTGGAATATTCTCTTAATGCCCATCCAATTGCTTTTTGGATAAAGAATTCTTTCGAATTTGAGTGCATTTTAATATATTCGAATAAAAGCTTGGTATCTGTTTTTTCTTTGTATTTTAGCTGAAACAATATTGCCGTCCTTTGAAGCCACATATTGTTTGATTCTACCCATTCTCTTGTTGTCGGTATTAACAGCTTTGGATGGTTTAACAAATGAGTTCCAACCAGATTTGCAGCGGTAAAGTCAACAGTATCCCACCAGCTTTTTGTGGTGATCAAATATTCGAAATGAAAAATGAAATTCGGTTCAATCTGTTTTAAAAACTTTTTGAGTAATTCCATTGTAAAGTATTGAAATTCTCGCTGCGGCTTTAACCATAACTGAGATGAAATATCTTTAATTGAAGATATAGGAGGAAGATTTTCTTTCCGTAAAAATGGTTTTGTTATTTCCTTTCTTAATGGAGAAGGTATTCCGAAGAATTCGAAGCGATTCTTCATATATCTTTTCATCTGAAAAGCATTTTCATTATCAGCATATCTTTGAAATGTGCTTTCTAAATGAATTACATAATTTTTCAAACTGTCCTCCTTTTGAAAAGGACAATATAATTGATTATAAATAATATTGCGGGGAAAATTGTGGATACCTTTGGTCGGTATCCACAATAACATAAATCTTAGATGCTTATTCCGAACACAAAGTGACCTTGGCTTTGGTTTGGATTAATGATATAGGAAGCAAAAATTGGCAAAGAGAAATTTTCTGTAATTTTAATAGATTTTGATGCGGTAATACCGGTATTAATAACACTAAAATTTTTAGTGCCGTAGTACTGATTTTGCCCTCCCGGAGTCGCACCAATAAATAGATCAAATCCGACTTCATGAATCGAAGTAGAATAACCAACTTCAAAATATGAGCTGTAATCAGGATCATTGTAAACATTTATATATCCGGATAGATAAAAGGGTATTGATTCAGGAAGTGTAAAAGTTGTACCGACCTCTATGACATGTGCACCCTTACCACCACTATCAAAATTCCCTAATTTGCCTCCTGCGTTAGGGTAATAATAATCAGTTACAATAAAACCAAACGAGGTGCTTCCCAAAACAAAATTATATCCAAAATATAGATCCAGTTCATCTGCAGGTAGTTCACTTGCATCTCTACCCAATTGATAAGCACTCCATACTCCTAACTCAAATCCGTTGGTTGTAAAATTAATGGTTGGCTGAATACTTGGCGACTGACCGTAGTCGGTTCCTCTCCATAAATATCTGCTCACTAAATCGGCCCCAACATCCAGCTTGCTTTGAGCTAAAGATGAAGACAGAATTCCGAAGATCAAAATAAAATATATCAAATAGTTTCTTCTTTTCCATATGTTGTTCATAAGATTTCCTTCCTGTATTAGATTTGACAAAAAATTATTTTTTTACGATACTTTTTCAAATTCCGGGTATGCTTCCATTGAGTGTTCACCAATGTCAAGACCACTGTATTCTTCTTCTGCCGAAACTCTCAGTCCTATGGACTTCTTCAAAATAAACCAAATAATTGCTGTGAAAGGGACAATAAATGCCGCAACAGAAATTACTCCGATAAATTGGTGCCATAATTGATCTAATCCGGCTTTTTCACCCCAGATACCTACTGCCAGAGTCCCGAATATTCCGCAGACTAAATGTACAGACAGTGCACCAACAGGATCATCAAGTTTGACCTTATCGAAAAAGATAACGGAAAACACAACGATTACTCCTGCAATAAATCCAATGGCAATTGCATCCGCAGGCGACATTAAATCTGCACCGGCAGTTATTCCAACCAATCCAGCTAGAATTCCGTTCAGTGTCATAGTTAAATCCGGATTTTTTAGGAATGTCCAGGATGTAGCCATCGCTCCTATTGCTCCTGCGCTTGCTGCTAAAGAAGTAGTTACAAAAACTAATGATACTAATCCCGGATCGGCGGAAAGCACAGACCCTCCATTAAATCCAAACCAGCCTAACCAAAGCAAAAATACTCCAATTACCGCAAGAGGTATAGAATGCCCGGGAATAGGATGGATTTTACCCTTTACAAATTTACCTGCCCTGGGACCAAGAAAAAGAACACCCGTTAATGCACCCCATCCACCAACGGAATGAACAAGTGTAGAACCAGCGAAATCATAAAATCCTAATGTATCGAGAAAACCGCCACCCCACTTCCACATTCCGGTTATAGGGTATGCAAGTGCAACAAAAATTGTTGCAAAGATTAAAAATGATGATAGTTTAATCCTTTCTGCAACTGCTCCGGAAACAATGGTAGCAGCCGTTGCGGCAAACATGCCCTGAAATAGGAAATCTGTCCAATAAGTATAACCAATGTTGTAACTACTTGTTAATCCGGCAGCATCAGTTCCGATTCCAAAACCGGCAAATCCGAAAACACCGCCGGCAAAACTTTCACCTGGATACATTAAACTAAATCCGATAATTGCGTAAGTAAGTAACCCAATTGCCGGTATAATAGAATTCTTGAAAAGAATATTAAGAGTGTTTTTCGATTGTGTTAACCCGGTTTCCAAAGTTGCAAAACCAAGGTGCATTATGAAAACAAGCGCTGTTGCAATCATCATCCACAAATTATTTATAGTAAATAGATTGTTTGTAATTTCAGTTGTTATTTGATTTTCCATGGTTCACCTATAATTTATATTCTTAAAACTTTTTAAAGTGCTTCTCTACCTGCTTCTCCGGTTCTAATTCTAATTGCATCATCAATAGTGGAGATAAATATTTTTCCATCTCCAATTTCACCGGTTCGGCAAGTATTCATAATTATGGATATTGCCGTTTCGCATTGATTTGAGGCGCAGACTATCTCAACCTTTACTTTTGGAACGAATTCAAGATTATATTCTGATCCTCTGTAAATTTCCGTATGTCCTTTTTGTCTGCCATAGCCTCTTACTTCCGAGACCGTTAGTCCGTAAAAGCCTTCTTCCTGAAGAGCTGTGTGAAGTTCTTCAAGTTTATGCGGACGTATAATTGATTCTATTTTTTTCATTTGTATCTCCCTATGTTTAACTAATAAAGTACTGCAATATTGAGAATATAACTAAATAAATAAGTCAATAACGCAACTATACATAAATTATAAAGAAAATGCCAAACATTTGTCTAATAAAAATATGAATTGTATAAAATCTGAATTTTTATACAGAATTGTTTAAATAAAATTCAATAAATTCTTTATAAAGTAATTTTAGAAGTAATTTGGAGCATTATTTCATACTTATATTAGATAAGAAGCAAAAGTTTATTATGAAGGAAGTTTAAAGATAAATGGAATAGCAAGGACACTGACAAATGCTGTTATGATATATGAAGTCTTCAATCCTAACAGGTCACCAAGACTGCCAATAAGCAATAAGGAAAAGGCGCTTACTAAAAAGCTGATCGTCATAAATATTCCATTGATCAAAGCAGGATGTTCAGTTTTAATGCTGTTGACTTCTGCAAGTAGCACAGGAGTTGTTGCGAACATTATAAATCCAATTAGGATCAATACAGGAAATGCAAACATGGAATCGCTGGTAAAGATGAAAAGCAACATCAATGCAGGAGTTGAGAAACCCATAATCAAAAGAGTGGCTCTACGACCGATCTTATCCGAAATTGACCCGGAAAAGAGCGTGCCTGCAGCACCAGAAAACTGAACAACTGAAAGGGCAATACCACCAAACCAAAGGGTTTCTCCTTTTTCTGTCATAAATGTAGGAAGAAAGGTTGTGAGGGAACCTTTAACTAATGATGTAAAAAAGAAAATTCCACCGATAGAAACAAAAAAGGCAAGATGCTTTTTTACTGCATCAATTGCACCGGTTTCTTTCTGCTTATTTTTAAATGCATCTGAAATAGGAATTTTTCTAAACTTAAAAAATAAAAGCGCCGAAGCTATCAGTCCAAAAGGAATTAGTTTATAAGTTCCTTCCAATCCCCATAATGAAACTGCAGCTAACACATAAAGCGGTCCAACGCTTCTGGCTATCTCGCCGCCCAGCATATAGAAACTCATACCTTTACCGATTCTATCGCCCGATACTTTTTTTATCATAACCGGCGAGGGTACATGGAAAAGAGAAACGCCAATACCCGAAGTAAGCAGCAGTACGATTAATACAATTATATGAGGCGCAGTACCTATCAGACTCATGCAGATAACCGTAATTGCCGGGGCAACGATGAGCAGATATCTTATCGGGAGTTTATCTGCTGCATAACCGACCAATGGATTGAATAGGGATGGAAGTCTTTGAATAATTGTGAGAAAGCTTGCGAAGGAAAGAGAGATGGAAAATTTTTCAATTATTAAGGGAAGCAGCGGAGCGAGGAATGAGGAATAAACATCATGAATAAAATGGGCAAATGATATTGTAACTACATTTCCGGTCTGGAATTTTTTTGTGGAATTCATGTTTTAATATATTTGTCCGTTGAAAAAAACAATTATTACCGGTCAAACAGCAAGGCAAATATACTAAAATTGAATAAATGGTTTTATAATTAAAATTCCTTAATATAACAATTTAATTTTTTATAAAAAGGATCTGTCCCACTCGGGTTCTGAATGGAACAGATCTTCAGATGAGAGCTAGCTATACAGATCTCTCAGTATCTAAGCGAGAATAGTTAATTACGGCAGATTGTATTCACAACTATTATACCAAGGGGTGTTTTTTAGTAAAAATCTAATGTAAAACATGTATAACTTATTAAATATTAACAACTTAGGGAGAAGCTATCTTTTTTATAAGACAACATATCGAATAGTTTTATAGTGTTAAATAATTTAACACTAATTAAGAAATTTAACTGAAACACCTGGGAAATTATCAAATAAGAGTTCTAATCAATAAATTTTTAGATGAGTTTGAGAGGTGAAATAATGTTATTCAATACAGCATAAACTATAAATATTTTTATACATCAAAAATTAAATATCCACCTGAAAATAATATTTGCTTTGTGTACGTATAGAAATCAAATATCCACTGAGCATCTAGGAATAGGCAAAATTTATCGCGTTAAATTCTCAACCTGATAAATTTTATTTTGTGTATTACGCTATAATATCTCATATTTATATAGTTGTAATATTACTTCATCTTGTGTTGTTTTATAATTGAATGTAACTTTATACTTATTGTCATACATGATAAAACTTAGCATCATTTTGGATGCATACAGCGGGCAGTCTTTAAATTGATTATCGGGATATTCTAATATATAACCATTATTATTTCTTTCAACCAATTTAACTTTAATAGTATCCTTGTCAATTGTTCCGAATTCTACTTCTTGACCAATATTTAATTGTACCGGATCATAAGTAAGATTCGAGCCAATAGGCCCATTCAATGAATCTTCACAATTACAGAATAACAGTATTGCTAAAAGTGCTATTATTATTTTTAGTAATTTCATTTTTTTCTCTTATTTTGTTTATACCTTCAATTATTAAAAACTATTTATCTATAATATTATGTTATTATTACAGAAATAACCATATAAAACATTATCAATATTTTTCGTACGGAAAATTTGAATGTATGAGTTACCGAATTAAGAACGCCCTCATAATTCAGGAAATTTTTTTAACTAATAAATGTCAACGCAATGATTATGCCAAAATAAGTATTTCTAAGAAGTTTCTTTAGTAGTGCAAGTTTAACTTATAAGATTTTAACACGTTAGTTAAAATTCAAGTACTAAAGAAAAAAACATCTAACAATAATATTGGTTAAATATTTTAACTTAAATTAAAAAACTTAACTGGATCCAAACATATAAATATTTAGCAAATACTTCAAAACGATATTTTTTAATTAACTATAAAAACATCATTCTTTTGATTTACATCAGGAATAAGATAATCACCGAGAATGATTTTCTTCAGTTTTCTATCAAGTGAATGTTTAAATATCGCATAATCACCATTTTTCCATCGAAATGCTGATGCCGTGAAATTCTCTTTTGTATCGTCATCATAAATAAGTGTATAAGCAATTCTTGTTGGAATGTTTCCCACTTTTTTTATTGTGAGTATAAGGTTATTTCCATCTATCTCAACATCATTAATACCAAGATCAGGATAACCAAGTTCAAAAAACCAGGGTTTCCAAAACCAGGAAAGATCTTCACCGACAACATCATCAAAGGTGAAGAAGAAATCATACGGAATTGGATGCTTCTCATGCCAGCGATTGATATACTCTCGCAGCGCCTTAAAAAAGAGGTCATCCCCAAGTAGGTTGCGAAGCTCTTCGTAAGCATTTGCCGGTCTGTTATAAAAATTATTTCTTATCTCACCGCGTGTCATCATGTAGCTTGGCAGTATCATGGGCATATCTTTGTAGTTGCCCGCTTCACCAACATACGCAGCAACGCGATATGCTTGATAATCAAATGTAGAGTCATATTTTTCTACAACTCTGCGAGGGAAAAATGATGCCCATCCTTCATCCATCCAGGCGGCTCTTCGCTC
>JAADIB010000462.1 GCA_013151565.1 Chlorobiota bacterium | reverse complement strand
AAGTATTATTGATATTAAGATCAATAGTAAAAAAAATATTGGAACAATAGTAGAATTAAAATTCTCTAACAAAGCAAATGGCAACTATGAATCTCATTGATAAAAATAAAAAAAGGTTGGTAATCAATCCATTACGACATATTGCATTATTTACAATTGTTGCTGGTATATATGCATTAATTTTTGAAGTGAAATATTTTTCTGATTTCTCAATTAATGTTTATTTTGGTCGTCTTTTAGCAACTCTACTTGGATTTATAATCCTCCTATTGACCTACACTAAATTTGGAAGGAAACATGCTATCGGCTTGATACATGTTCTCTTAATCTCAATAATACTTTCGTTTGCGTCAATAATTTATATGCTGCCAAAAACTTTGTTTGTAAATTCTCATTTATTAGCTTTAACAATATTTACAACCGCTCTATTCTTAAGTTGGGATACTAAAAATCAAATTATCGTTGCCATTTATTACAACTTAATATTTTCCGCTTCAATTCTATTTAACGATTCAACTATATATTTTCTACCCAATTTTTTCTCAACTATTATTTTTGTATTAATGATCAGCGTTTTAAGTATCGGGGCAACATCCATAAACTCGAAGCTGAGGGAAAACCTAATCTCAAAATCTTTAGAAATTAGGGAAATATTTAATAATTCTATTGAAGGTATATTTAGAATTAAACACAATGGCGAAATAGTTTCTGCTAATAAATCTTTTTGGTCTTTATTCAAAATCAGTAAAAAAAATAATTTATTAAATATTAAAGATATATTTATAGATGAAGATGGATTTAAAAAAATTCAATCTCATCTTGAGAAACACAGTTCCATTAAAGATTTCATACTTAAATTTGATCACAGCACTAAAACCTCATATCTAAGTTTTAACATCAGAAAAAGCAATCTAGATGAAAATGTGTATGATGGTAGCATACTTGATGTTACAGATAGAGAAATCTCGAAAAAAAGACAACGTGAAGCATTCTTAAAACTTAAAAAAGCTAAAGCGCTTCTTCAGAAGCAAAATAATGAAATACTAATTCAAAATGAGAATAAAATTCAGTTTCTTGCAAAAATAAATCATGAATTAAAAACTCCAATTAATTCCATTTCTTTAATCCTTGATATGATAGCGACTGACATAATCTCAAGCAAAGACGAATTGAAAGAATATACCACTGCGGCAAAGATATCAACTCAATCAATATTAAGTACTTTAGATAAATATCTTGATTTCACTAAAATTGAAGCTGGAAAACTTGAGCTGGAAAATGAAGTGTTCACAATTCATGAATTAATAAAAGAATGTAATATTCTGCTCCAACCCTTTGCTATTTCAAAAGAAATATCATTAATATTTAAAACCGATGCAAACATACCAAATTTAGTTGAAGGGGATATGATACACTACAAACAAATTGTTATGAATCTTGTAAACAATAGTATTAAATTTACCAACACCGGGTATGTAAAAGTACATCTTAAAAAAGGTTATGATGATAATGATACCGTGGAGGTAATAACAGAAGTGGTTGATACAGGAATTGGAATTCCAAAAGAGAAGATTGAACAATTGTTTACTCCATACTCACAAGTCGATAGTAAAAGAGATTCTGCAAATGGCGCAGGATTGGGTCTTCTAATCAGTAGAGAATTTGTGAATCTTTTGGGTGGAAAAATTCATGTGGAAAGTGAAGAAGGAAAAGGTACAAAGTTTACATTTAATGTTCACTTCAATAAAGTAAAAAAAAGCAAACTGAATAATAAATCAATCATTTCAAAACAAACTTAGGGTAAAACTATGAGACTTGATTGGAATGATTTACAACATTGGGCATAAAGAGATTGATGAGCAACATCAAAAACTTTTTGAAATATTAAACGACCTAAATGATGTTAGAAAAAACGGAAACGGGCAGAATATGTTAGAAAGTATTTTCAAACGTTTAGTTGACTATACTGTATATCATTTTTCTATGGAAGAAAATATAATGAATGAAATCAACTATCCCAAAGTGGAAGAGCACTCAAATGCTCACGAGGAATTCATTTCAAAAATTTACCATTGCGAGCATAATTCTGAAACAGGTAATTTATTGACGTCAATATCTCTGTTAGACTATTTAAAGCCTGGATTATCAGTCATATTCTTGGTAAGGATAAAGAATTTAGAACAGTTCAAGAAAATGACACTTTATTGTTCGAGAATTCCGATTATAAGCAATTACAAAATTAATTTTAAGGAATATTTTTATTTCAAAGTTTAACAAATCATTAAGAACAATAGAGTATTAAAAGGGATTACAACAAATAATTTTAATCGTTTTGGGGTTGTATTGGTTGGAGTTGCAGTTGATATTGATTTGAGCCAGGCATCTTTTGCCGACCAGACAAAAGATATGGCAATTAAGTAAATGCACGAAGTTAGAGCAATGGCAAACGCTTATCGCGCGAAACCTACTGATATCGGAGGTGGAGGTGGTTTTTATTAAGAATTTCAGTTATCTTTATAATAAAGGATAATGCTTTGTTGTGGACTTACTATTTTCGGTTTTGGGGATGATCATTTTTTTGTTTATCTGATCTCAAAGGCTGTTGTCTACAAAAACAAAAGGGGCTATGTTTTTAGTTTTAATATATTGGAGTATATCCGTCTATATAACCATGGAAACTATAGATATAACTTATTATATAGGAATTCATCCCTTGTCCGCCTTTGGTGGATTAAATTTATCAAATAATAATATTTGCAGAAAATCCGATTTTGAACATGGAAAGTATTAAAGATGATTTAGCTCTTCGCTTACTACGACAATTGATGCAAGCAAGGAATGCCAGTTTTATTGAGCTTGTGACATTTCTGCTTCCAAAGATATATCCTCTTGTTTTTATTTTATTACCTAAGAAAGAAATTGCTGTTCAAATATTAGTTAAGGTTTTACTACAAGCAAAAAAAATATTCACAATTTGGGAAAGAGATATAATTTATTCATTTTATTACGAAAACTAAATAATATAATTATTAAGGTTTATTAGTCTTAATCCCCTTCGCAGCATCAGGGGAAATTAAACCTCTAATACCGTTAATAATATAAAGAGGTAGTTATGCAATTTGAATGGAAGAAAGAATATAATGTTAATATTAGAACAATTGATTTAGGACATCAAAAGGTTTTTGAACTTTTTGAAGATCTTCTGAACAAATACAATTTAGGGAGTGATAATTCTTATATAGAAAATATTTTGAATCGTATTTCTGCTCAAGTATATGACGTATTTAACGTCGAAGAAAAATTATTTTATCAATATGGTTATCCACAATCTCATCAGCATAAAATTATTCATGAAGAATTTAAAATAAGAATTGTTATGTTAAAATTAATGGCATCCAAAAACTATCTAATTCTAAATAATAAAATATTTAATCAGCTTAAAGACTGGTGGCTTAATCATCTATTGGGCGAGGATAAGAGATTCGCTGATTTCGCTGCCAAACGGGAGTTGGAAGTTACACCTAACTAGTAGTCAAATAGGTTAACGAGTTTTACTGCTAAGAAAGTTAAAAATTATGTTCTTCTAAGCTGGGAAACCGCTACTGAGGTTAATAATTATGGGTTTGGAATTGAAAAAGCCCGGCTTCGTCTTAAAGAACAGAACTATTCCGAGGCAAGATGGGAAAAGATCAGTTTTGTTGAAGGACAGGGAAACAGTACTTCACCAAAGAATTACTCTTTTATTGATGATTCCCCAACAATTGGTGAAGTTAGTTATAAATTAAAACAAGTTGACACTGACAGAGCTTCCGAATATTCTGATGTTGTTACTGTAACTTCAGCAAAACTTGCGAAGTATGAATTACACTAGAATCATCCTAATCCGTTCAATCCTAATACAGTTATCAGTTTTACACTCCCTGAAAATTTTCATGTAATGGTGTTGGTATATAATGCCATTGGACAGAAAGTTGCTGAATTACTCGATGAACAAATGGAACAAGGTTATCACAAAATTGATTTTTACGCTTTAAATCCTTCATCCGATTTTTATTTCTACAGACTTGAAACGCCAAATTATTTCCAAACAATGAAAATGATATTACAGCGTTAATTATAAAAACTTAAACTTTCGAATCTTGATGCTGATTTTACCAATTAGTAAAATTAAAATATGGTATCTTGTTATTTCTGCAGAAATTGTGACCTAAAATTCTACTATCTGCCGGTATAAAATGCACACGGGTATGACAACACAGAAATTTCAACAGTCTCAGATAAAATAATTTATAATTTTTCTGCATTTTGCTAAAAATTTTTTTAGTTTTATTTTATTATTGCTGAGGGTTATAGCCTCACATTCCACTTATAACCTAATATCCTCTCATAACGAACATTTTTATATGAATTTAACAAAGACTCAACCTAAGTAGGGAGGGGTTATGAAGAAATTATATTTGCCGATTATTCTTTTATTTACTATTTCGCAAATTAGTCTTGGGCAGACTTTATTGCTTGAAGAAAATTTTGATTATACGGTTGGAACAAATTTAACTGCAAATGGTTGGGCTGGATTTAGTTCGACAGGTAATCGACCTATTCAGGTGACTTCTGGATCATTATCTTTTCCTAGCTATCCTTCATCTGGAATTTCAAACTCAACCACTATTATTGGAACTTCTACATCGGGTGAAGATATCAAGCAAATAATTACAGAGCAAAATTCCGGCTCAATTTATATATCATTTTTGGTCAATTTTAGTGCTGCAACAACAGCTGTTGATGGAGATTATTTCATTGGTTATCTTACTTCTACTGGTACAACAATCAAAGGGCGCATATTTGTTAAGAGAAGTGGATCAAATATTGCTTTTGGAGTTAGTAAAGGTTCTACGACACCAAACTTAACTGATTACATTTATTTATTAAACACAACTTATCTAATTGTATTAAAGTATACTTTTAATACTTTGTCATCAGATGATGTTATAAGTTTATTTGTTAATCCTTCTTTAAGTGGTACAGAACCTTCTCCAACATTAACCAACCTCGATATATCAACAGATTTAGCTAATATTGGAGCTGTAGCTTTGCGTCAAGGGAGTAAAGCCTATACTGCTCAAATTGATGGAATTCGAGTATCTGATGCCTGGTCTTTAGCTCCACTCCCCGTCGAGCTAACCTCCTTTACTGCAACTACCATAACTAAAGGCACCATGCTTAATTGGTCAACTGCTACGGAGGTGAATAATTATGGGTTTGAAGTAGAGCGAAAGTCCTCTTTCACTCTACAAAACGAATCAGGAGATTCGTTCTACAAGTGGGAGAAAATTGGTTTTGTTGAAGGACATGGAAACAGCAACTCACCTAATGATTACTCTTTCTTTGATAATTCATCTGTAGTTGGTGAAGTTAGTTATAGATTAAAACAAATTGATACTGACGGCGGTTTTGAATATTCTGATGTGGTTACTGTTACTTCAAACAAACTGGCGAAGTATGAGTTACATCAGAATTATCCTAACCCTTTTAATCCAAGTACATTGATCAATTATAGCTTGGCAAAAGATTCAAGAGTCAGTATTATTATCTATAATGTACTTGGTCAAAAAGTAACAGAACTAGTGAACAAAAAACAGTCTGCCGGGAATTATGAAATCAAGTTTGATGCAAGTAATCTAACAAGTGGATTATACTTTTATAGGTTGGAAACACCGAATTATTCCAAAACTATGAAGATGATCCTGCTCCGTTAAGTAAAACTTAACTACGCCGGACAGGTCCTGCTTCGCTAGTAAAATTTAGCTTCGTCGGATAAGTCTTCCTTCGCTAGTCCGTCAGCAGACTGATAACTTTTGCGGACAAGTGTTGATAAAATAATTCTGTTGAGATGTAAAAAAGAAAACCCGGGTTTTAATGAAATCTCAACTTTTTTTCAGCCACTCAATAAAGTTTTTTATTCCTTCCTCTATTTCATATTGAGGATCATAATTCAATAACTCTTTTGCTTTGGAAACATCTGCATAAGTCTGCTCTACGTCACCCGGCTGTAAAGGGAGTTTCTCTATATTCGCTTTTTTCCCTATCTCCTTTTCAATAAGAGTTATCAACTCCTTGAGCATAATTGTACGGGATTCACCGAGATTAAAAACTTCATATCCATTAAGATTTTTAATCGCAAGTTTTATCCCCTGAATTATATCATCGATGTATGTATAATCTCTTTTTGTTGTACCATCACCAAACATTGGGATTGTTTCATCGTTAAGAATCATCTTACTGAACTTGTGAATCGCTAAGTCCGGACGTTGTCGCGGACCGTATACAGTAAAAAACCTCAGACAATTAATTTTGAAATCATAAAGATGATGATAAGTATGACAAAGTAGTTCCCCGCTTTTTTTGGTGGCTGCGTAAGGCGATATCGGATAATCAACTATATCACTTTCGGAGAAAGGTACTTTTTTGTTATTGCCGTATACTGATGATGATGATGCGAAAATTAAATTTTTCACATCAAATTTTTTCATTGCTTCCAGAATATTTAAAGTGCCGTTTATATTTACATCATAATATTCAACGGTGTTCTCAATCGAAGGACGTACCCCAGCTTTTGCAGCAAGATGAATAACAACATCAATATGATTATTACTGAAAAGATCGTCCAGTAGATCTTTGTCCCGAATATCACCTTCAATCAGTTGGAACGTATCGAAGGTAAGTGCTGAAGCAATATTACTTAGCTTAACTTCTTTACTATAGAATTCATCAAAATTGTCAATTGTTATAACATTGTTTCCTTCACTCAGTAACGAGTCAACAAGATGACTCCCAATAAAACCAGCGCCCCCGGTAACCAAATAATTTTTTATTTCATGACTCATAGCACCTCACTAATTTCCATTTATTCTAACCGCTTGTGATCTGAACTGAAGTTCATATAGCTTTTTATAAATACCCTCTTCGTCAAGCAGTAATTCATCATGTTTGCCTTCCTGAACAATTCTGCCTTTATCAAGGACAAATATCTTATCTGCATTTCTAATTGTACTAAGCCTGTGAGCAATAACAAAAGTAGTACGCTCCTTCATTAAATGTTCAATTGCCTCCTGCACTAAAACTTCCGATTCATTATCAAGTGCGGATGTTGCTTCGTCAAAAATCATTATCGGAGGGTTTTTCAGCAACGCTCTTGCTATGGAAATTCTTTGTCGCTGACCACCGGAAATTTTTGTTCCCTGCTCACCAATAATCGTCTCATATCCATTAGGCAATTCTAAAATAAAGTCATGAGCATTTGCAATTTTTGCTACTTCAATTACTTTCTCTTTCGGAGTGTCGGTTAACCCGTATGCAATATTATTATAAACAGTCTCATTAAACAATACAGTTTCCTGAGTTACTATACCCATTAATTTTCTTAGGTCTTCAATTCGTACTTCTTTTAAATCTTTTTCGTCAATCAAAACACGCCCTTCGGTTGGATCGTAAAACCGCGGGATCAAATCAACCAAAGTGGTTTTACCTGCACCGGAACTACCGACAAGCGCAATGATCTGACCTTTTCTTGCAACAAGACTAACATTATCGAGTATCTTTTCAGGCGAGTCGGAATATTGGAATGTAACATTTTCAAATCTGATCTTATCATCAAAAGAATCAAGCGCTTTTGGATTTTCAATATTAGAAATATTCGGCTCTGTATCTAAAATTTCAAAAACTCTTGAAGCCGCTCCAATTGATTCCTGAATTTTATTATTCAGAGTACTCATTTGTTTCATCGGGGGCATCATTTGAAAAATTGCGAAAAGAAATCCCATAAACTCACTGGCTTTTATCTCATGGTCAATAAGTACAAGCCTACCGCCAAAATAAATAATTATCGCTCCAAGTATAACCGCAATAATTTCTGTTGTTGGGCTCGATATATTACTTATCCTAACCTTTTTAAGAATAATTTCAAAGAAGCGTTGTGTCTCATGCTCAAATCTTTTAGTCTCAAAATCTTCCATCCCAAATGCTTTTACTATTTTAACACCTGAAATAGTTTCTTGCAGCAAAGCGGTTATATTTCCTAATTTCTTCTGTAATAAAAGACTTTGTTTTCTGAGCTTTGAACCAATCCAGCCAATTATACCAATTGATAGCGGTACGATTAAAAGCGAAAATAGTGTGAGTTTCCAACTTATAGAGAATGCAATACCAAAAAAGACAATGATAGTTATTGGGTCTCTGAAAATATTTAAGAAAACCGCAGTAATACTTTGCTGAATTCTACCAACATCACTTGTAATTCTTGAGATCAAATCGCCAGTTCTTTCATTTTTGAAGAAGCTCATTGGTAATTTATGGAGATGCTGATATAATTTATTTCTGAGATCTCTGATCATCCCCTGTTCAACATACGCCATAAAGTAGGATGATATATAACTGAATAAATTTTTAAGAGCAAATGCAATTATTATCAGTATACTTATCTTAAATAGAACATCTGCTACATCTCCTGATAAAACATAGTTTTGAAATGATTGAGAGATGTCATTAATTGTATTATTAACCCAATCCGGTACTAAATTAGATGCTGAACTTTTTGGCGCTGCTTGTACAGCGGTCTCAGTAGATCCTTGTTGGAAAAGAGCATCCAGCAATGGGATTGTTAAATAGATTGACAGTCCATTCATTAATGCAAAAAGGAATACCGAAACAATTGATAACACTAAATGCTTCCAGAATGGTTTAACGAATGCTAATATTCTTAAAAATATATCCAACTTTAACTCATTGCTTTAGTAGTAAAAATACAAACGAATAATAATTCTTTATTTAAAATATTGATTATAAAAATGTAATCAAACTTTATATCGGGAAGGAGACTTACCTTTCACTTTTCTCCAGAGCCAACACCATTGTCATCTAACAGATCTTTAATTAAATCAATATGTTTTTTCATGTTTAAGTTAATATCAAAATCTTTAACAGATTCTTTTGCATTCTTTCCTAGTTCGTCTCTCTTTGCCTTATCATCCGCCAAATTAATAATAGCAGAGGCAAGTTCTTGAGGACTTTGAGGATTTACAAGAATTCCATTAATGTTATGCTTTACAACTTCGGGAATACCTCCGGTGTTTGTAGCAATAACAGGCAGACCCAAACTCTGCGCATCAAGTATAGAAGTTCCGAGTCCTTCTTTTTTTGAAGCCAAAACAAAAATATCAAACAACAATAAATATTTACCAACATCATTTTGAAATCCGGTAAAAATAAATTTTTCGCCTAAATTTAATTTATTGTGAAGTTCTTTAATTTTATTTCTATCTCGTCCAT
>JAADIB010000466.1 GCA_013151565.1 Chlorobiota bacterium | reverse complement strand
GCATAATTTTTTGCTGGGGAAAATGTCCCTGGAAAAAGGGTTCATTATAAGTAACTGATTTTACTCCACGGATACTTTTATCAAACTCAAGATCAGTAATTTTATCGACCAATAAGAAAGGATAACGATGGGGAAGTATTTTTTGAATTGCTTCAGTGTCAAATACTATTCCTTGTTTTTTTACATTCTGATATTTTTTCTCGATCTTTTTCTGCTGATATAATTTCCTAATTTTCTTGGCAAATTCAACATTGGATTTATGACCGGGACGGGCAGCGAGAATTTGTGCTTTTATTGGTGCACCGATTAATGCTAAGTCTCCAATCATATCTAATAGTTTATGTCTAACGGGTTCATTTCTAAATCTCAAAGATTTTTCATTCAGGAACCCAGTTTGACCTACAGAAAGGTCAATGTCCAAACCCAATTTCTTTTTAATATCATTAACTTTTTTATCATCAAGATCATGATCTAAAATAACAACGGCATTATCAATGTTGCCGCCTTTAATTAAACCTTGCTCAATCAATGGTTCAATCTCACTCAAAAAACAAAAAGTTCTTGCAGGGGCAAATTCTGAAACGAATTCTTTATCCAAATCGAACAATCCGGAATGCTGACTTCCTAATGCCGGATTCATATAATCGACCATTACAGTTAATCGATAACCGTCCAGAGGAAGAGCTACAATATCAACTTGGTTTTCTTCATCATGGAAAGTAATGGTCTCGTCAATTATTAAATAATCTTTGTTCTCTTTTTGGATAACAAAACCGGCTTCTTGAAGTTTTTCAACATAAGGCATAGCGCTTCCGTCACCAACCGGCGGCTCGATTCCATCAATTTCAACCGCTATATTATCTATCTGTAGTCCAACAATAGCCGCAAGCACATGTTCAATTGTGTGAACTTTTGCTTCACCTATTCCAATAGTTGTTCCGCGAGAAACATCGATTACATAATCTGCTGTTGCAGGAATTTCCGGTCTGTCGCCCAGGTCAACTCTGATAAATTTAATCCCGAAGTTTTCGGGAGCAGGTTTAAATATCATTTTAGTTTTTACGCCTGTATGGAGACCAGTTCCTTCTATCGAAATCTCTTTCTCTATAGTTCGTTGTTTCTCTAACATCAAATATCTTCCTTATTCTTATTTAATGATTCTTCTAACTTTTTTACTTTTGCTTCAAGTTCTTTTATCTGTTTACTATAATTTTCTAAATTACGGATATGAGCTTCTTCCTTGAAAGCAACTCTATAGTTCTTTGCCGGTGAACCAAAGTATTTACCCGGTTTGGTCAGCGATTTAGAGACTCCGCCCTGTGCACCGACCATAACTCCATCGACAACGGTGATATGTCCCGATAATCCAACTTGACCGCCGAATACGCAATTTTTACCAACAATAGTACTGCCTGCAATTCCTACCTGTCCTGAAAATGAAGAATTTTCGCCGACTTCAACATTATGCGCAATTTGAACAAGATTATCTATCTTGACTCCTTTTCCAATTATCGTTGAGCCTAATGCCGCTCTATCGATAGATACGTTAGAGCCGAGCTCTACATCATCTTCAATTATTACATCACCGATCTGGGGAACTTTGATCAATTCACCCTTATCGTTATACATGTATCCAAATCCATCCGAACCGACAACGGTATTGGCATGGATAATTACATTGTTCCCAATTTTACAATCATGATAAATAGATACATTTGCATATAGAAGGCAATTACTACCAATGGTAGTGCTCTCAGCAATAATTGTATTGTGATAAATTATTGTGCTATCACCAATTGAACAATCTTCCGAAATCACAACATTTTTGCCGATGATCACATTTTCTCCAATCTTTGCTGTAGGGTGTACAGAAGCAGTTGAATCAATGCCGGTTATTGTAGGTAAATAGCTGAAGAAATGGATGATCAATTGTTGAAAAGCTTTATCAGGTTCAGGTACTTCTATATAAATTAAATCTTTTCGTGGTTTAGGATGGTCAGGTTTAACGAAAATAACAGAAGCTTTTGTAGAATCAAGAAATTTCTCATAAGCAGAAATATAGAGAAATGTAAGATCACCCTCTTTTGCTTCGCGAATTTTGGAGATATTTTTTATTTCAAAACCGGGATCTCCATAAACTTTTCCGTTGACGAGATCGGCTACTTCTTGAACTGTTATTTTCATTTTCAATCATTTTAATATTTCTAAAACTTTACTCGTAATATCGTAGTCCTCTTTTGCATAGAGGAATACGATATCTCCACTTCTATCAAAAACAAAATCAAGATCTTCATCCTCAGCGACTGTTTCAATAGCAGTGAATATTTTATTCTGAACAGGTTTCATTATTTCTTCTTGCTGAGAATAAAGTTCACCTTGAAATCCGAATTTACTTTGCCGATAATTAGCAATATCAGTTTTTAATTTGCTTATCTCATTCTCTACTTCAAGCCGTTTATTATCGCTCATAATTAGTTTTCTTTTTTCAAAATCGGCAGTTTTAGTATCTAGTTCTCGCTGCATTTTTTGTAATTCATCTTTCCATTCTTTAACTAGAGCATCAATAGTTTTTTGAGCATCCTGTGCATCGGGTAGTACTTTTAAGATCGTATTTGAATCTACATATCCAATCTTCAACTGCCCGAAGAGAAGTGCTGGAAAAATCAAAATAATACCCACAAAAAAGATACTTAACTTTCTCATGATATTTCCTAATTAATTATTTATTCTTTTTTAGTTTGTCTAAAACCTTATAAGTAATATCATATTCAGGATCAGCATAGTGAAGAATATTCACAACACCCTCAACACCTTTATCTAAAACAAAATTCATTTTTTCCTGTTTTGCAACTTGTTCAATTGCCTTACTCACAGCATCTCTGATAGGCTGCATCATACTTTGACCTCGTTGAATAACTTGCTGTTCTCTTTGTAAAATTGAATTTTGCTCCATTAATAACTGTTGTTCAGTTTCTTGTTGTTTTTGAGGAGTCATAAGAGCTTTCTGATTTTGATACGAATTAACTTTTTCTTGGAATAACACCGCAAGACTGTCTTTTTGTCTAGACCAATTTTGCTGTAGCACTTGTAGATCCTGTTGTGCTTTTATCGCAGGGGCATAATTTTGGAATAATACTTGTGAATCAACGTATCCAATTTTTTGAGTTTGTGCACTTATACTTACTCCTAATATCAATAAAAATACGATTACTAACTTTTTCACATTAACCTCTTAATTTATAAGTAGAAATATTAATTAAAATCCTTTTCCAAATTGGAAGTGAAATACCCATTGAGGCTGTCTACCGTCAACAATGGGTCTATCAAATCCGTATCCATAATCAAATCCAATTAAACCAATCGGATTTATCATAATTCTTGCGCCAACACCAACCGATCTCCTAAGATCGTAAAAGTCAGTTTTCCTTAAATCTTCCCAAACATTACCAGCTTCTGCAAAAGCGATCAAATATATCGGCATTGGCTCCAGTGTAAGAGCGCCTCTTAACTCAAGAACATAACGAGTCATAACTCTACCGCCGATTATCTGTCCCGTACGAGGATTTCTCGGTCCTACACTTCTATCATCATAACCGCGTAAAGGAGTAGTTGCAATGACCAAACCGTTACCGCCCATATAAAAATACTCAAAAGGTTGGATGGGAGTATTTGGTTTCAATTCCTCAATGTAACCAATATCAAATCCGGCATAGAAAACCACTCTGTTCGAGTTAAACAATCTTCTGTAAAAATCTGTTTTGAACTGCAGTTTGAAATAGTCAACATCTCCGGGTAAAAACGGTCCGCCGCTTAACTCGGCATTGACTGAAAACTTAGAACCGCGGGAAGGGAAGATAGGGTTATCAATATCGGTACGAGTTGTTGTAGCGCCTAATGTAAATTGGTTGTATTTACCAACTTGATAGTAAGATGCACCGTTTATAATGTTGTTATATTGATATCTAAAAATTCCTTGTATATAGAAAAACTTATCAGGCCATTTTAGTCTTCGACCGACTTTAAACGTAATACCTGTCTGCTTAAGATCGTAAATGTATCTTTGTCTTGTATCAAAAATATCGAAACCGACCATTGTGGGTGAATCCATAAACCACGGCTCGGTAAAACCGATATTGAATGTTTGATAGTAATTACCAACACCGAATTGCCAGTTGAAATTTAATATCTGTCCACCACCCATCGAGAACGGATGCCCGATATCAAAATTAGTTAGCGTAACACCAATAGACCCGCTAAAACCATAACTTCCACTGTAACCGACTGAAGCATTAAGGTAATCACTCGATTTCTCCTCTACAGAATAATTCAAATTAACAGTGCTATCATTAACCGGTTTATAATCGATTCCCTTTGTATATAATTTTTCAACATTAAAATATTGAAGATTAGCAAGCTGCTGAAGGCTGGTAAAGATTGCTGATCTGCTGAAGTAGTCACCCGGAACAGTATAGAGTTCACGTCTTACAACTTTATCTTTCGTTTTTGTATTTCCCGCAATATTCACTTCTCCAACTTTGAATCTTTGGTTCTCATGAATTGTTACATATATATCAACTGAATCGGGAGCTACTCGTTCTTCTCTAGTATCGAGGCTGAAACCAAGATATCCATTATCCTGATAAACTGAAGATACGTCAGTTTGGCTTTCGTTAAATCTTAAATTTTGATTAAAGCGTTCGAGATTATATATGTCTCCTTTTTTAAAATCTAATCTAGCATTTAATATATCGGTGCTGTAAACCGTATTGCCTTCCCAATAAATATTTCTCACTTTTAACTGGGGACCTTCTATAACATTGATTACAATATCGACTTCTGTTTTATCTTTATTATAAATAAGAGAGTCGCTTATTATTTCAAAATCACGATAACCTTCTTTGTTGTAAAAATCCTTAAGAAGTTTTTTATCTTTCTCATAATCTTCTTTATTAAAAGAATCGTCAGACCAGAATTTCCACCAGACAGGCTCGCTTGTTTCATCAAATTCCGATTTTAAGTCATCGTCATCAAAAGCTTCATTGCCATTAAATTTAATTGAGTGAACGTCAACTTCTTGACCTTCCTCAATAAAATAAATTAATAGTAATCTATTCTTAATTCGCTTCACAATGTTTCTTTTACTCTCGGGATCATATTCATAAACGGTTTCCTCAGTTTCAGAAGGATCGTCTTTGCTTACCCATGTAACTGTAATTTCGTCATCGTCTGTTGTATCAGCTTTTTCAAATTTATATAAAACCGGTTTTATCTCAGCATTCATTAAGCTTTCTTCATCATAAAGTTTTTTCATGTCACGGACGGTTTTATATATTGTCTGCGGTTTCAATATTTGACCTGATACAAATGTAACAACCTTATCAAGGTCTTCATCGTCAAGTTCATCATTCCCTCTGAAAATATACTTTTCTATTCTGGGATACTCATTTACTTTTATCACAAGAAAAACACCATCCCCGACTTTCTTTTCTATTTCGATTTGGATGTCCGAAGTAAAAAGCCCAAGCTTCCATAATCTTCGGATTGCATTCAAAGTTTGATCCCCCGGTATTTCAATTTCATCGCCTACTTTCAAACCGCTGTTAGCGATGATTGTTGATACATCGGCAGTTGTATTTCCTTCAACAGTTATTCCCAAAATTTTATAATTCTTTTTCTGTAATTGAGAAAAAACATTAGTTGACGAAATAATCACTATCAAGATGATAAAACCTAGCCAGCTTATGGGAATATTTTTAACTTTTTTGAGTATGTTCAATTTGTTCGCTAACAAGTCCGAATCTTCTCTCTCTCGTTTGGAATTCTATAATTGCTTTAATCAAATCTTTAGTCCTAAATTTTGGCCATAATACATCTGTTACATAAATTTCCGAATAAGCAATCTGCCAAAGTAAAAAATTACTTATCCTCATTTCACCGCCGCTTCTAATAACTAACTCAGGATCTGGCATTCCGCTCGTTTCTAAGTTATTAGATATCATTGTTTCATTTATATCATCAAGTTCAATATTACCGGCTTTATATTTTTCAATAATTTTCCTTACAGCTTTAGTAATTTCCCATCTGCCGCTGTAACTCAATGCTAAGTTGAGTGTCATTTTAGTATTATTGCCGGTCTTATCAATTGCGTATTCCAATTCAGCTTCAACTTCTTTTGGAAGTAAATTAATATTACCGATGGAAGTGAGTTTAATATTATTTTTGTTCAGGTCTTCGGTTTCATCTTTTAAACTTTTTACAATTAACCTCATCAAAGTAGAAACTTCAGATTTCGGTCGCCGCCAATTTTCTGTAGAAAAAGTATAGAGGGTTAAATATTTAACACCCAGATTTGCACAAGCTTCAACTATTATCCTTACGGTTTCAATTCCTTTTCTATGACCCGCTACTCTTGGCAAACCTCTGCTTTTTGCCCACCGACCATTGCCATCCATAATAATAGCAATGTGTTTAGGTATATTGCCAAGCTGTTTTGTCCTTTCGATTACCTTTTTATCGTCCTCCGATAAAACCTTTTTCACTCACTTCCCAATAAATTTTAAAAAGACTACTCAAAATAGGTGGCGGTTGTATAAATGTCAAGATTCTTTGAACTTACAAGTACTTTATAATTGTAGCTTACCATTTGAATTATACAAAACTATTTTGATTTTGTGCCAGAAAAATTTTTGAATTGCTTTTGATAAAAAATATTATTTTGGATGATTATCTTTACTTAATCATTGTTTAAGGAGGTAGATACTATCTTTATATTATTTCTGAGATTTTCGTCCAACTGTGATAACAAAGATTCAACATCGGAACGGAGTTCGTCCGGACATCCTAAAAAGAGTGTAACTTTCTGCAGAGAAAATTTATTTTTTTGACTGGCTAGGAATTTTATTTTCCTTAAAATATTAGGATTCTCAATATCCTCTTTTTCCAAGGTCAATCCCAGAACGTATTTCTTGTTTAATTTACCTACTGCATCAACTTCATAATCACCGATAGGATTAGGATTAGGCAAGTAAGTGCCGTGTTTTCTGCTTAGCGTTAGAAAACCGTTTTTCCAAAAGTGTTTGATAAGTGAATCAATTCTGTCTTTATCTGTAATCCTAGTCATCTTGATCACCTCAATTTAATATTGGTATTATTGGTGAGAATTGCGAATAACCTAGAATCTTGATATTGAATATCTTATCATATTCAATCATTTTAATCTCTGGCGAATTATTAATTCTGCCGAATACAACTTTTTTACCACTACGATTTATACTTAAAAAGTACGGTTCTAAAAGAGTTTCTTGTAAATTGTAAAGCAATTTAACTCTATTTCTATTTGAGATCGCTTTTGAAAATATTTCGGTTTTCATTTTTTCCCCTTTCAATTATACCATCTAAAAACGCCGAGGGCTTTTCCGACTATCGAAAAATCATCATCTTTTTTGATTCTAATTTTGTCGTATTTATCATTTTCAGGTACAAGCGCAATTTTATTGTTTCTTCTTTCAAATCTTTTTAGTGTTGCCTCATTACCTAAAAGGGCAACAATAATTTCACCATTGTTTGCATCTTTTTGAGGATTAACTATTACTACATCTCCTTCAAAAATTCCGGCGTTTATCATACTATCACCTTTAACTCTTAGAGCAAAACAATCAGATTTTCCATTAATTAGACTTTTATGAATACTAAAAGTTCCCTCAACGTTCTCTTCTGCCAGAATTGGCTGTCCGGCGGCAACACGCCCAACAATTGGAATTTCAACTGTATCGGAAATTTGTGCTGTAGAATTGGAGTCCGGTTCGTTAATAGATAAAGTTCTGCTTGAGTTTTCGGCAATGTTCAAAAAACCTTTTTTAATCAGTGCATCTATGTGTCTCTTAACGCCGAAAGTACTTGATATATCAAATTCAAATCCAATTTCGCGGTAGGTTGGGGGATAACCGTTCAATTCAATAAAGTTTTTAATGAAATTATAAATTTCTTTTTGACGGTCTGTAAGTGTTTTTTTCAAAGTAGTGCTCCCATGTTTACTACAAATATAGTGAACACAAGAGCACTTGTCAAGAAAAAATATTTATTTTGTCAATAAAAGTTTAATTGTCTTTGTTTCGTTATTGGTAACAATTTGTGAGAAATAAATACCGGAAGGAAGATCTTCTGCATTAAAAGTAGATTTGTGAATTCCAGCTTTAACAAATTTATTTACAAGCGTAATGATCTCATTCCCGATTATATCATAAATTTTGATTGATACTTTGGAATCCTCTTTTATTTGATATTGTATTGTGGTTGACGGATTAAACGGATTTGGGTAACAAGAAATTAATTCATAATCTTTTGGTGTATTATCGTTAAAAACACTTGTCAAAGATTTTGTAGTAAATGTAATGTTTTTGTCAGTTCCAAAACTATAACTATCGGTTGTTGAGATTCCACCTTTAAGAATAATTGAATAATTTTTATTTTCTGCTAAATTACTCGTTGGATAAAATTCAATAATTCCATCAGAATAACTGCCGGTGTTAACTCTTATTGAAACATTATTCCCTTCGTCATCAAGAAACAATACATTACCGCCTAATGAGTTAGAAGCCAATGGACCATCAAATTGTAACTTAACTGTTACGTCTAGCTCAACATCAGTATCGCCATCATTTGGATAAACTGAGATTAAAGAGAGATTATCATTTTTCTTAGTTACAAAATTTATTTCGAGTTGTTCTGCAATTGGAACATCCCAGAAGCTTTTAGCGTCTGTTCTTAATGTAACTTTATATTCGGTAGTGCTTGACAATGGAGAAGATGGAGTGATAGTAAAAATATTACCATTATCATTCCAGCTAATTAAAGCGAAAATATTTGGAGATATAGTATAAGAAGTTTCAACAGAGTTTTTATCCATTGGATGAGTAAATTCAATTATAATCGGTTTTGTTAAATAAGAACTGTCAACTTCAGAATTCGGATAAGTATAAACAACTTCCGGTGCTGCAGTAATATCTATAATTTTTGACGCTGTTAATTCTCTGATTGTCTGCATTCTGTTAATTATTTGAGTGCCAGGACATGAAGTTCCACCGCCACTTTGTCCATGACCTGTAATATTATCATTTACTTTTTCTATAGCAGCATGATAACTTTTCCCTTCCGGATCAATATTATATTTATCGCAAAGGAATGCTGAAATTTCCGCAATTTTATCTAAACCAGCATCGCTAGGAATATTTGAAACATAATTGCCAATAAAACAAATTCCCGCAGTGTTGCTGTTCTTGCCGGAGTTATGAGCGCCGATAACATTTTCCTGAGTATCACTTTTCCAA
>JAADIB010000197.1 GCA_013151565.1 Chlorobiota bacterium | reverse complement strand
CAAGTGTTGAGTTCTACTGAGAAATTGTGTTCGTTAGCAATTGCTCCATCAACTTCAAATGTTCTCTATGTAGCAGATCTGACAAACATGTAGAAAACAACATTCAAATTGGACAACAATTACTCTTTCATCAACTACAACAAGCGTAACTTATATCACTGTCCATCCAACTAATCCAAGCAAATTATGGATTACATATGGGGGCTATGTTGATGGGCAAAAAGTTTATGAATCTATAGATGGTGGAGCAAGTTGGACAAGCATTTTAACCGGTTTACCGAATATTTCAATAATATGAATTGTACACAACGATAGTGCTACAGATAAAAATATTCTATTTGTTGGTACAGATTTAGGTGTAAATGACAGGGTAGCATATAATTCTGGTTTACCCATTATTGTTGTAACAGAATTGGAAATATTTTATAATCCAGGTGGTACTGATAAACTGCAGGCAGACACATATGGTAGAGGTTTATGGGAAATAGAAATTCTAGCGCCATTACCTGTCGAACAAACAAGTTTCACGGTTAAGAATATCAAAAATAAAATTTTACTAAACTGGCATGCGCCAAATGAAGTAAATAATTATGGTTTTGAAATAAAACGTGCTTCGACTCCGCTCAGCACGATTAATCCATCCCGAGCGGAGTCGAGGGAATGGAAGAAGATAGGATTTGTAGAAGGACATGGTAATAGTAATTCTCCGAATCCATTCAATCCAACAACCACAATTCATTTTGATCTTGCTGAGGAGAGTAATGTTTCGTTGACAATTTATAATGTGATAGGTGAAGTTGTTAAGAAGTTAGTTGATCAGAAGATGACAGCAGGGAAGCATAAGGTAAGTTTTGATGCTTCTCAACTTTCATCAGGAATTTATTTCTATCAGTTGAATACTAGCAACTTTGCTGATGTGAAGAAAATGATGGTGGTCAAATAAAAAAATGGCTGCTAATATTCTCAGCAGCCATTAACACCAACACTATTTATTAAGGGGTAACAATGGTTATTTAAGTTGATAGAGGCACCCAGTTTAATTGTTGCCAGAAGTTTTCATTGTATGTCATCTCTTTCAGTTCTAATTTATTTGAACGGTATTCTATAAGTAATTTATTGTAAAGTATTTTATTTTTTTCTCTTCCGATTAAAACCGATCGGTACAGATTCTCCTTTGAGAAATTCTTTCTTGAGTCTGGAGTATATTTTAGATATAGTGATATTGCAATTCTCATGAATTTGGCAGCTTCTTCATTTTTCTTCTTCTTTGCATATGAGATGCTGGAATCATAGTAATCACTAATGATTTCTTCTTTTCTATCGGTTTGAATTCCGTATAGTACAGAAGAATAATGTTGAGAAAGACATGCGCGCTTGTCAAAGGCTTCATGTGAGTTAACCGGGTCTATTTCTATTTTCCTAGATAGAAAAATAAAAGACAGTTTCATAAGTTTAATTAATACTTCATTTGAATAGTTATTGCCAGATAATACAAAATCAAGTTCATAATCTAAGCGTTCAAGTACCAAATCTGCTATTGCTATACCAATATTTCCCACGGTGCTGTCGTTCCAATGTGGAAATTTATACTTAACTCCCACCTCAACTGCTTTTAAAAATGTTTTGTTCATCAATTTACCTTAATCTAATCTTTTTACTTTCATGTGTGCTTGTTCAAACATCATGCCAAAGATAATCCATGAAAATACGATAAAAAAAAAGGATAATGGAAGAGTATGTCTCATAGTGAGAAAAAGATTCAAAATATTGAAACTGTATTTACTGGGAAAGAAATTGATAAATAGAATTGAACAGTGTTAAAAATAATTTAAGTCTATTATAAAAATTAATCAAGGAAATAATTAATGACCTTGGAATCCACCAAAATTAATTACAAGTTTGTAAAGCTTTTTTTTAAGGATTTGTACCTAAAATTAAGCAATAGTGTTATAAACAATAAAAAAATGATTTTAATATAGATGAAAAAAGTAATTCCAGCCATTTTACTTTTTTTCTTTTGGTTTAATATATTAGTTGCCCAAACTGTTGACAAAAGGATTCAAATAGTAAAAGATGATGGTGTAAATTTTATTTGTAAAGTACAAATTGCATTAGATAAAGATTCTGCTGATATTGGAAATGCTATAAGTAGATTTTTTTATGATCCGAATGTTATTTCCTTTCCAGAGGATCCGAAAATTCTTACTGATTTTATGTTTCATGATTTCTTTGCAATTGATTACATTTCTTCAGTAAGTCAACCTTCTTCTGGAATAATCTCGATAAACATCGTAAATCTTGGAGAAGGTAAAAAACTAAGAAATGAATTTATTGATTTAGTCACAATAAATTTTAATGTTATCCAATCTACTAATAGTAATAAAAACTTGAAAAGCGGATTAACGGAATTCTTTGCACCATCCTCAACTTCAATTTGGGGTAACGGTTCGTTAAGTATATCGCCTTTAAATGATAACTATATACCTTTCCCATTATTCCCATATCAAGATGCTGAGTTCACAACAACCGCAGTTACTTTCAAATGGAAAGATGTTCCGCTTGCAGAGTTTTTTCAACTGGAGATATCAACTGAACCAAGTTTTACAAAAATTGATCAATTTATTGACAACATATTAGAAAATGAAGTTAAAGTAAAAGGCTTAATAGAAGGTACAAGATATTACTGGCGTATCAGATCGGTTGTAACAGATCAGAATAGTCATTTTTCAAGAAGAAAAAGTTTTTTTGTTACTATACCTCCGCCTTCAGACTTGAGTCTTTCCACTTCTGCTAACAATGGTTTTGTACAATTAAATTGGCAGAATAATTCTTCTCGAGCAAATAATATTGTAATTGAAAGGAAGGCAACAGATTCGGATGATGAAAATTTCGTAGTCATTGATACGATCAATGCTAAAAGGACTTCGTACGTTGATGCATTAGTTGAGAACGATAAAGCATATCTTTATAGAGTTCGTGCAATTAATAAAATCGTATCATCACCCAGCAGTGATTCAGTGGATATCTCAATATTAAAGAAAATAGTTTCTGTAGAAGATGAGCTTCCAAAAGAATTTCAGTTGCAGCAGAATTATCCTAATCCATTTAATCCTCAAACAACGATCAACTATTCTGTAAAAGAGGATAGTCATATTACTATCACTATCTATACAATGCTCGGGGAAAAGGTAACAACATTAGTTGATAAAACTCAAAACGCTGGGAACTATGATATTGTTTGGAACGCATCCAATTATCCTTCTGGAATTTATATATATATAATGGCTGCAGAATCTTCCATCTCGAATAGCACATTCCAAAATGTCAAAAAAATGATTCTCTTAAAATAAAGCAGCAAAAAAACGAAACCTATTTTCATCTGAGTTGTATTAACTAAAAAAATTTAAGGAGTGTTATTATGAAAAAATTTATTAAACATGGGAGCTTAATTAAGAGACCAATAAAAGGTGTTAGAAAAATGATTTGAGAATCCAGATTTGCTTGGATAAAACACAACATACATTTAACACACAATAGCCTCATGAGTAAAAATCTTATAGCACAACTAATTTACCAGAAGAAAAATCACTCAAACATAAATTGATATAATTAGATCTATCAAACCACCAATTTATGTTCTCCGAATAAAATCCATTTTATTGCTTAATTATTTAAATATAACAGCAAAAATGCTTTTATATCTAATAATGTTTTTATATCTTTACAAATAGAACAATCGATTGTCTAAAAATCTGCAACGAGAATAATTATTGTCAGAATAATACAGAATCAATGATTTTCTCCTATAGGTTCTTTTTAAATTTTAAGATTGATTATTTGGAGGTTTTGCATAACCAATAAATCGGTGTCATTCCCAAATGCTTTCATTGGGAATCTCTAGAAAAAATCGTTGATTCCCCCAAAGGAGCAAGTTGTGTAGTAACATCACGAATAACAGTCTTTGGGGTTGTAAAACTTTCTATTTATAAATATTTAAAGGAATTATTATGAGTTTAACTACAACAAAGACTAAAGAGCTATTAAAAAAAATTCAAGATGCAAAAATTGCTATATATGGCGACTTTTGTTTAGATTCTTATTGGATATTAGACCCCAGAGGGTCTGAAGTATCAGTAGAGACCGGCTTGCAGGCTAAAGCAGTTGTTGAGCAGAGATATTCCTTGGGAGGCGCTTCTAATGTAGCTGCAAATGTAGCTGCATTAAAACCTAAAGAGTTAAGAGTTTTCGGCATAGCCGGCGATGATATTTTCGGCAAGGAGATGATCAAACAATTAAAAGAAATCGGTGCAAACACTGATGGAATCAGTATCCAGAACGAGAACTTTGAAACTTATACTTTTTGTAAAATGATTCTGGATGGTAAAGAACAACCTCGCTTGGATTTTGGTACGTATAATCAGAGATCAGTTGAAAGTGACAACAAAGTTTTGGAGAATCTCAGAAACGCAATTGATGATGTTGATATTGTTATTCTTAATCAGCAGGTTCCGCAGAGCATTACAAACCTTACTTTCATTGATGGACTAAATAATTTAATTGTAGAGCATCCGGAAAAAATATTTATAGTCGACTCCCGTCATTACACGGATAAATTCAAAAACGTTAGTTTAAAAGCAAACGACATAGAAGCAGCAAAACTGCTCGATGAAAATTCAGATGGTTCTAAAGTATCAGAAGATGAACTTAAAGCAATTGCATCGGAGCTAAGTAAAAATTATAATAGACCAATCTTTATTACATTAGGCGAGAATGGAATATTGGCAGCCGAGGGTGATAATATTTATCGTGTGCCCGGGTTAGTATTTGATGCTCAACTTGATATTGTTGGAGCAGGCGATACAGTGCTGAGCGCACTTGCGTGTGCGTTAGCTGCCAAAGCCGGAATACAAGAAGCAATTGAGTTTGCAAACTTTGCTGCCGGTGTTACTGTTCAGAAATTGTATACAACTGGCACGGCAAACGGAGAGGAGATTTTAGAGGTTTGCGCTAATCCGATTTATAATAAATAAAATTCAAAGGTAGTAAAATGAATTTAACCTTTAGGGTACTTACAACAATTTTTCTGGTAATCAGTTTATTTGGATGCGGGGAAAAGAAAAGCAAGCAAGTTGGTATATCATTCGATAATGACGGAATGATCACAATTGACGGATCACGAACTTTTATCGTTGGTTCATATCATCATCCGAAAACCGAAAATCCTTTCCAGACATTATCCTCTAACGGGTACAATTACGTAAAAGTACAACCAAATAAGGAAATCTTAGACAGCGCATCAAAGTATAATTTAAGAACTTGGATAACAACCGGCTCAGTAAGGAAAGAGGATAGATCGGATACTGCAAGAATAATTGACATAGTAGAAAAGTTTAGAGGGCATCCGTCATTATTATGTTGGGAAATTGAGGATGAACCGGCATGGACTTGGAATTCTGCCGAACCGAGATATACACCAGAGAAAATGTTAGAAGCTTACAAATTGATCAAGTCGATTGACAAAAAGCATCCAGTTTATACAAATCATGCGCCTGTCAATTTAATTTCAACTCTGCAAAAATATAATACTTCAACAGATATTGTAGCTTGTGATATCTATCCGGTCATTCCGCATGGAATCAAACCTACATATGCAATATTTGAAGATGGTTTTCAAGGTGATCTGTTAAATACATACGTTAGTCAAGTTGGTGAATATGTTGATAAGATGAAGAAGGTTGCAAATGATTCCAAACCGATTTTTATGGTGCTGCAAGGGTTTGCCTGGGAGATGCTCAAACCGAGCGGCGAGAGAGATTTGTCAAAAATCAAATACCCGACATACGAAGAAAGTCGATTCATGGCATTCAACGCAGTTGTTCATGGTGTTAACGGTATAATCTATTGGGGCACCAACTATACGCCGCAACCATCTCAGTTTATGGATGATCTCAATAAAGTTACAAGAGAATTGGCTTCTATGCAGGATATCTTAGCATCGAAGAATGCTAACAATAATATTAAAATAACATACCATGAAATGGGACATTCGGTTGATATTGGCATTGAAATGATTCTTAAAAATAGTAATAGTAAATTTTATTTGATAACAACTAACTCAGATAAAAATCCGGTAAAGGCAACATTCAGCGGACTTGCAGAGTTTACAAAAGCCAAAGTGTTGTCAGAGAATCGAGAGCTTGCACTCCAAGATGGAAAACTAACAGACAGCTACAAACCATTTGATGTGCATATATATGAGCTAAATAAATAAAAATTAATTGGATAAATAATGATTACAAATAAGTCCTTTCTTTTAATTTTGAGTTTGCTAATTATTTCTGGTCAAATTATTTCCCAGAGTCTTGATCTTCCAGCATATAAAAATTCAAAGAATGATGTTGAAACAAGAGTGAAAGATTTACTCTCACGAATGACACAGAAAGAAAAAGTTGATTTTGTAGGTGGTGATGAATTTAAAACTAAAGCAAATGTTCGTCTTGGAATTCCATCTATTACAATGTCTGATGGACCGCTTGGACCAAACACTCATCGAAGATCAACGAATTATTCTTCCATGCTAAATCTTGGAGCTTCATTCGATCCGGAGTTGATGTATCGGATTGCAGAGCAAATTGGGGAAGAGACCAGAATACACGGACGTAACATGCTGCTTGGTCCAAATGTAAATATTGCAAGAGTTCCGCATAATGGAAGAACATTCGAGGCTTTTGGAGAAGATCCCTACCTAATGTCAAAAATGGCTGTTCCATATGTAAAAGGTGTGCAAAGCAAAAATGTGATAACTAGTACAAAACATTGGGTCGCTAACAATCAGGAATGGAATAGATTTGTTGTTGATGCTGAAGTTGATGAACGTGCTTTACGCGAAATCTATTTCCCTGCTTTCAAAGCTGCGGTGCAAGAAGCCGATACGTGGTCAATAATGGCTGCATACAATTCAGTAAACGGTGAGTTCGCCTGTGAAAATGGATATTTACTGAATGATGTTCTAAAAGACGAATGGGGTTTCACAGGATTTGTTGTTACTGACTGGGGCGGCGCTCAATCTACAATACCAATGGCAAATTCCGGAGCAGATCTAGAAATGCCGAATGGAAAATTTTGGGGAGATAATTTATTAAAAGCTATTAAAGACGGCAAAGTTTCTGAAACAACATTAGATGATAAAGTAAGACGAATATTAAGAATCACTTTTAAAGCCGGGTTGTTTGATGAATCAGTAGATAAATATGGTGGAATTATCGATATGCCTCATAGGCGTTCATTAGCACTTAAAGCGGCTGAAGAAAGTATTGTCCTCTTGAAAAATGAGAATAACCTTTTACCGTTAGATAAAAACAAAGTAAAATCCATTGCTGTTATTGGTCCAAACGGAAATGTTGCACGTATGTACGGTAGTGGTAGTGCCTATTTAGATGGGGTTTATGGTATCTCACCTTTTGAAGGAATTAGAAATAAAGTTGGTAATAATATCTCTGTGAAATTTGAACAAGGTATTCCAGATAGAGCTGTCAATGCTCCAATGGTTGGAGCAGAGTATTTTACAACCAATGATGGTGAACCTGGTATTTATGCAGAATATTATAACAACAAAGAGCAGGAAGGTGAGCCAGTTTATACTACCATTGAAAAAAACATTAATTTCAATTGGGGATGGGATAGCCCAAAAGAAGGTGTTGTCAATTTAGATAAATGGTCTGCAAAATTTACTGGCAAATTTAAATCGCCTGGTGATGGATGGTACGAAATAGGATTTAGAGTTGATAATGGTGTAAGGCTATATATCGATGGTGAGAAAGTACTTGATGCTTGGTTAGGCGCAATTGCTGGTAAGTTCAATAGCGTTCGTTATAAATTTGAAAAAGATCGTATATATGATATACGAGTTGATTTCTTTGAAAACATTGGAACTTGCCAATGCCAGCTTGGATTAGTTCCATTTAATGCAGAAGAAAAAATTCAAGAAGCAGTTGATGTCGCATCAAAATCTGAGGTTGTGATATTGGCATTAGGACTTGACCCAACGCTTGAAGGCGAGTCTGTTGACAGAGTTAGATTAGGTCTCGATGATGATCAATTGAAATTAGTTGATAGAGTATTGAAGGCGAATGATAATGCTGTTGTAGTACTTTACAATGGAACTCCAATCACAATGGATGGATGGTTAGATAAAGTTCCAGCAGTTGTTGAAGTATTTTATCCAGGGCAGGAGGGTGGCAACGCTCTAGCAAATATTTTATTTGGAGACGTTAATCCATCTGGGAAACTTCCATTAACTTTTCCTAAAAAGATGGAAGATACACCAGTTGCTGATAACTATCCAGGAGAGAAACTGCATGTTTATTATACCGAAGGAATATTTGTTGGATACAGACACTACGATAAAAATGATATCGAACCATTATTTCCTTTTGGATTTGGTTTATCATACACAACGTTTGAGTTCGGTGATCTAAAACTGAGTAAAGATAGCATGTTAGAAAGTGATTCATTATTTGCGGCAATAACAGTTACAAACACAGGCAAAGTTGCGGGAGATGAAATTGTTCAGTTATACATAAGCGACAAAGAAGCAAGTGTTGAAAGGGAAGTTAAATCACTAAAAGGATTTAAGCGAGTTAGTCTAGAACCTGGAGAAAGTAAAACTATTTCAATGAAAATTGATAGATCAGCATTAGCATTTTATGATGTTGATTCAAGATCATGGGTAGTTGAACCCGGTGAGTTCGAAGTGTTATTAGGCAACTCATCTAGAAATATATTGGTGAAAGATGCATTTACAATTAAATAAAAATTAGAGGTATAAGATGGGATCGTTAAACAGAAGAAAATTTATTAAAACTGCTGCCGTTGCCGGGGCAGGAATTGCGCTTGCTCCGAACATAATTGCTGCTAGTCCAAAAGTCAGATTTCAGAGATCTAAACCAAGCGGGAAATTGAACATCGCTTTTATCGGTGTTGGCGGAAGAGGGAGGAGTCATTTAAATAATGTTTCCAATTATGACGATGTAGAAATAACGGCAATCTGTGATGTTGATCCCGAAGCGATAACAAAAGCACAGAAAATATTGAGGGAGCATTCACGAAAAGAAGCTGCGGTTTATACCGGTGACGATTATGCATTCATGGAAATGCTTAAACGTGATGATGTTGACGGAGTGATAATTGCAACTCCTTGGGTTTGGCACACTCCGATGTCGGTTGCGGCAATGCGTGCCGGTAAATTTCCCGGAGTTGAAGTAAGCGCTGCGAACACGATTGAAGAATGCTGGGACTTGGTGAACACTTCTGAAGAAACGGGTGTCCCATTGATGATC